>JBGPIJ010000010.1:0-23470 GCA_041484865.1 Gemmatimonadota bacterium | reverse complement strand
TCGGTGGCGCGCTTCAGCTCGCGCGCGGCACCGAGTGGCGGAAAACCCAAAGTGTGAGAGAGTGACATGGCCCGGAATCTACTGGGCAGGGGAAGCGCCGGGAGTGGCGCCCACCCCCGTGCGCGCTTGACGCCCACGGGAGCGGGGTCTACTCTGGGTCCCGCATCGTCACTCTCACTAGAGGTGACCTATGGGCAGAATCAACTGGAGTCGCGTCGTCCTGGGAGGGTTGTTGGCAGGGCTGGTACTGAACGTCGTCGACTGGCTGGTCTTCGGCGTGTGGCTCGGAAAGGATTATGCCGCGGCGATGCAGGCGCACGGCAATCAGGGATCGATGAACAGCCTGATCGGCTGGTTCGTATTCTTGGACTTTGTGTACGGCATCACCCTGGTGTGGGTCTATGCCGCGATCCGGCCGCGATTCGGGGCCGGCGTGAAAACGGGGATCATCGCCGGGTTCGCGGTCTGGTTCCTCATCGCGTTCCTGCACGCCCTGGGCGAAGCCCCGATGGGCCTCCTGCCCCAGCGGCTGTACACGCTCTCCACGATCGCGGCGCTGGTCGAAATGCCGATCGCCACGGTGATCGGCGCCTACCTGTACACCGAGCCGACGACGTAAGGATGGCCCGCCGGACGGGCGCGGCGGTCCTCACGGGCCGCCGTGCTCCCCGTGATGGTGCACGCTCCAAATCACCTCCGGGTCGTCACTCGCGAATGCCTGCACGTGGACCATCCAGCCGAATACGCGGCCCCGGAAGCGCCCGCCTACCGCGTCGCATGCGGCCTTGGTCGCGATGGGCGAGCGGGGACCGAACACCGGGTGGCCGCCCTGCACCTCGCGCCAGCGCTGCGTTGCGCCCCGTGGCGGCAGGCACCAGTTCACATGCTCGTGCCAGCGCGCCACGCTGAGCGGGATTCGGGCGTCGAGCTCGTCCTCCGTGGCCCGCGCAGGCGCCGTGTACATCGCGCCGACCAGCACCAGGTCGCCGTCCGGCGCCTCACGGTAGAGCAATGAGGTGGGCTTGTCGGGGTGAAACCCGAACATCGCCTCGAGCCCCCATTGCCACTTGGTGAAATGATAGATCGGCTGCTTGACCCCCGGCAGAAATCTCCGGAACCCGTCGGCTTCGGCGACATGGACGTCTTGATATTTGGCGAGAGCGCGCCGCATTTCCGCGACCAACGCCTGAGCCCGCGCCGTGTCGGCCGCCGAGCCTCGGCGCTGCGCGGTGAGCCGCATGTGCGCGTCCTCCGCCATCCGCGCGCCCATCGCCTCACCCGCCGCCATGGCGGGCGACCCGTCAGTCGAATCCATCGCGCCCATCTGGACCGGCGTCTGGACCGGCGTCTGGACCGGCTGCTGCGCGCGGGCGGCCGCGGCGAGCACGAGTGCCCACAGGCCGATCCATCTTCTCGATGATCGCGACATACGGCCTCCTCTCGTCGAGAAAATACGCTTGACGGCGAGCCTCCGCTCGTGCAGGGTTCTCGGCCGACTATGCCCCTGCGAAGCCTGTTCCTCTGGATCACCGCCGGGCTGGCTGCGCTGTTCGCGCCCGGCGACCAGCCCGGCGCGTTGCGCGGCTACAGCGTCGCGGCTTCGCGCGTCGAGCGGGACTGGGAGAAGCGATTCCGCGCCCTCCCGGCGCCCGACACGATGCGGGAAACCATGCGCCGCCTTTCGGCGCGGCCCCACCACGTTGGCTCGCCCTACGACAAGTCGAATGCCGCGTGGATCCTGGCCCGGTTTCGCTCCTTCGGCTGGGAGGCGGCGATCGAGACGTTCGAGGTCCTGTTCCCGACCCCTCGGGAGCGTCTCGTGGAGCTCGTGGCACCAAGCAAGTTCGTCGCCCGCCTTGCCGAGCCACCCGTTCCCGGCGACTCCACCTCGGCGCAGCAGAGCGAGCAGCTCCCGACCTACAACGCATACTCGGTCGACGGCGACGTGACCGCCCCGCTCGTGTACGTGAACTATGGCGTCCCCGCCGACTACGAGCAGCTCGACCGCATGGGGGTGTCCGTCAAGGGCGCCATTGTCATTGCACGCTACGGCGGGTCATGGCGCGGCACCAAGCCGAAGGTGGCGGCAGAGCACGGTGCCGTCGGATGTCTCATCTACTCTGATCCCAAGGACGACGGCTACCAGGCCGGCGACGTGTTTCCCCAGGGACCGTGGCGACCGGCTCAGGGCGTGCAGCGGGGAAGCGTGATGGATATGCCGCTCTATCCCGGCGATCCGCTCACCCCCGGGGTGGGCGCGACCACCGGCGCAAAGCGACTCGCGCTGGCGGACGCGCCGACGATCACGCGCATTCCCGTCCTGCCGATGTCGTACGGGGACGCCGAGCCGCTGCTCGCCGCGCTCCGCGGCCCCGTGGCGCCAGAGGGGTGGCGCGGGGGTCTTGGCCTCACCTACCACATCGGGCCCGGCGCAGCCACGGTGCACCTGCGAGTCCGCTCGGACTGGAACATGCGCACGCTGTACGACGTGATTGCCCGGATTCCCGGCGCGGACGCGCCGGACGAGTGGATCGTGCGGGGCAATCATCACGACGCCTGGGTGAATGGAGCGGAGGACCCGGTGTCGGGCCAGGCCGCCCTGCTCGAGGAAGCGCGCGCATTCGGGGAGCTGTTGCGCAGCGGGTGGCGCCCGCGGCGTACGCTCGTGTACGCGGCGTGGGACGGCGAAGAGCCGGGCTTGCTCGGGTCCACCGAATGGGTCGAGGCGCACGCCGATGACCTGGCCGCCCACGCGGTGGCGTACCTGAACAGCGATATCAACGGTCGCGGCTTTCTCTCGATGGGCGGGTCGCACAGTCTCGAGACCTTCATCAACGGCGTCGCGCGCGACATCCAGGATCCCGAAACGAATCTCAGCGTGTGGGCACGCGAACAACGCCGACGCATCGCCCGGGCCCAGACGGCGGACGAGCGGCGCGAGCTGCGCGAGCGCGCGGACCTGCGCATCGACGCCCTCGGGTCGGGATCGGATTTCACGCCGTTCCTCCAGCATGCGGGCGTCGCCTCGTTGAACCTGGGGTACGAGGGCGAAGACGGTGGAGGCATCTACCACTCGGTCTACGACGACTTCTTCTGGTACACCCACTTCGACGACACCGCGTTCGTCTACGAGCGCGCCCTGGCGCAAACGATGGGCACGGCCGTGATGCGGCTCGCCGATGCCGACGTCCTTCCCTTCGAGTTCGCGAATCTCGCGGAGACCGTCCGGCGCTACTCCGGCGACCTGCGGGATGTTTGGGGTAAGGAGCTGGATGACGCGCGCGAGCGGAACCGGGAGCTCGACGACGGGGTGTTCACGGCGATCGCGGATCCGCGCATCACCTTCGTGCCGCCCCGGCCGGAATCGCTCCCGCCGCATCTCAACTTCGCCCCACTCGACAACGCCATCGATGTGCTGGTGAAGGACGCGGCGCGCTACGAGCACGCGCTCACGGCGGTCGAGGCCGACAGCGGGCGTGCCCTCACCCGTCTTCAGGCCCGGGCGCTCAATCCTTTGTTATTCAGGATCGAACGAGCCCTCACGAGCCCGGCCGGGCTCCCCGGCCGGCCCTGGTTTCGCCACTTGCTGTATGCTCCGGGCCGCTACACCGGTTACGGGGTCAAGACGCTGCCGGGAGTGCGGGAGGCGATCGAGCAGCACCGCTGGGCGGAGGCGGATGAGCAGATCGTACGGGCGGCGGGAGTGCTCGGGGCGGCTGCCGCTCTGGTCGATTCCGCCGCGGCCCGGCTCGAAGGAGTAGCATCGCCTTGACTCTTGTGATATCTTTCACAAGCTGAGTCGGCTCGCCTGCGCCTTTGCGCCTTCAGGCGTGTCATGTGTCGAGTGCAGGAAAACAAACTGAGCCAGAGTCGGATCTTCTAGCGAGCCCCTGGGCGGGAGGATTTGTGCGTCCTGTATCTGTTGCTGCTGCCGCCGCAGTCATGGCTCTGGCGGCCTGCGCGTCGAGCGGCACTCCTCAGTCGAGCGCCACTCCCCGTCCGAACAAGCATGCCGTCTACGACCCGGGCGTGCCCCCGGGGCCCAACCAGGTCGTCATCTATCAGTTCATCTTCAAGCCCAAGGTGCTCACCGTCCCGGCCGGGACCACCGTCTCCTGGGTCAATCACGACATCGCGGCCCATACGACGACGCGGAACGGCGGGGCCGATCAGTTCGAATCGGGCGACATGAGGCTGAACCGGGTCTTTACGCACACCTTCGAAACCCCCGGCCGGTATGATTACATCTGCTTCTATCACCCGGGGATGAAGGCGACGGTCATCGTCACGCCGGCTCATTCGACGTCCGAATCCGGCTCATCGACTGCGGCCGGCCAGAGCGCCAGCGCCCCCAGCGCGCCGTAACGCCGAGCCGCATCGAAACGGCTGAAAGGGACCCGGAGTTAAGCACCCCCCCGGGTCCCTGTTCTTTCCAGAGCCCCCGCCAGGGCGTGTGACGTTCTTTCCGATGCCGCGTATCATTAAGTGGACCAAATGGCGGCTCCCCTGACCCCCCTTTCCAGTGTTCGCTCCACCCCACCCACCGAACAAGGTGCGGATGCGCTCTGCCGCGCATGGTATGCGACCTACGGGCCTGCTGTCTATCGCTATCTCCGCTTCCACGTAGACTCGGCCGACACCGCCGACGATCTCACGGCCGACACGTTTCTTCGGGTGCTCGAAGCGGCCGACCGCTACGACCCGGACCGAGCGGAAGCGCGCGTTTGGGTCTTCACGATCGCGCGCAACGCGCTGCGCGATCACTTCCGCCGCGCCCGGGTCCGCAAGCACGTCACCCTGGCAGCGCTGCGCGATCTCGCGGTCGACGCGCCGTCGCCCGAGGAGCGGCTGCTGCGGGAGGAATCGATCGAGCAGCTGCTCAAGAGCGTCCGGCGGTTGCGCCCCGCCGACCGCGAGCTGATCAGCCTGCGCTATGGGAGCGATCTCGGCTTCGCGAAGATCGCCGCCCTGTTGGGGATGCGGGAAGCGACCGTGCGGACGCGCTTGTGGCGGGCGTTGGCGCGGTTGCGGGCTCTGGTCGAGGACGAGTCGTGAGCGATCACACAGGCGAGCGGCCACCGGCCGGACTCGAAAGCATCGACGCGGTGCTGCGCGGCGTGCGCATGGAGCCGCGCGCCTCACTCGGCCCCGAGATCGCCGGGCGTGCCGCACGCGGGGAGCGGGCGCGGACAGGCGCGCTCCGCCGCATGCCGGGGCGCCGGTTCTGGACCGTCGCTGGAATCGCGGGAATCGCGCTGCTCGGCACGGCCGCGGCGGCGCGCGCGGGGTACGTGCCGTTCCTCGATGCGTTCGCGGCCACGCGAACCACCGAGCTCTGCTGCCTGGACCTGGACGGGGTCGGGGGAGCTGACGACGGCGTCCTTGTCGAGACCGTCGCGGGCCGGCGGGTTCGGCGCCTCGTGCTCTACGAGGAGCACGATCGGGATCGCGCCTGGTCCCCGGGAGAGCTGGTCCGGTTCACCCGGCTCGGCGCGCCGAGCCTGCGCACTCCGCGAGCGGACGGCCATCTGGTCACGCGCGAGTTCTGCTGTAGCGATTACGACGGCGGCGGCGACGCCGACGACGGCTTGATCGTGGTGGCCTCGCCGGGAGGTGACGTCCTCCTCGCCGCGCTGTTCGACCAGCCCGGTTTCTCGACTAACAACTTGCTGCGGTGAGGTTCCGCGTGGTACAACGGACCCTGAGGGGTCGGTGGTCGACGTGTGCCCGACCCTTGATCCTCGTGACAGCCGTGCTTGTCGGCTGTCACTACGACGAGTTCAAAGTCGACACCTCGCCACCGGTGCTCACGATCCGGGAGCTGGGTCTGCTGCCCGGCGGCACTGAGAGTCAGGCGAACGCGGGGTCGGCGACAACGATCGTCGGTTGGGCAACGGCGTCCGGGACCGGTCACCACGCGGTGACCTTCTCGGGCGGCCAGGCCCACGCCCTCCAGGAGCCCGCGGGAGCGACGAGCAGTGAGGCCCTCGGCGTCAATGCGAACGGGGTGATCGTCGGGATCGCGACGATCGGTGGCGACACCAATGCCGTCGTATGGCCTACGCCATCGGCGGCGCCCATCCTGCTTCCCGGCCTCGGAGGGCCGTATTCATTCGCGGCCGCCATCAACAAGAATGGGGAAGTGGTCGGCCAGGCGCAGACCGGGGACGCCGCCCACGCCGTGGTGCTCGTGACCTGGGAGCCGACGGGCAGTGGTTACAGTGTCGCCCGAATCATCGCAGTGGTCGCGGACACGGATACGGTCACGAAGGTCGTGACGACGGATACGTTCTCGGTCGGCCAAGACTACGCCCCGACGGCCCTGAACGACCTCGGTCAGATAGCGGGAAATCTCCCAGAATCCGGCGACACGTTCGGTTTCTATTGGAGCCGGGAGAAGTTCGATACTCTGACCCTGGAGACCCTCGACACAATCGAAGCACCTGGAGGGGCCGGCAGCACCGATGCCAACGGGTTCAATAACTACGGGGTAGTGGTCGGAGCCATCCAGGCGGCCGGCAACCCGTCGCGCGGGTTCCTCTACACAGGGGCGCTCGGCGCCTTCCAGCTCGGCCCGCCGCCCGGTGGGTACACCGACATCGAGGCGAACGCCGTGAACGACAGCGGCCGCGTCGCCGGCAACGCCTTCACCGCCGATAACCTGGGCAACACCCTGACGAGTGTGGCTGTGATCGGCACCGTGCTCGATTCGGTCCACACCTTCACGACGCTCCCGACCCTGGGAGGCAGTCGCGCCCAGCCCACGGATAACGCCATCACGTCGTGCGGGGTCATCCTCGGATGGGCCACGAAGAGCGCAAGCCCGACCATCCGCTACGCGGTCGCCTGGGTGCCGCAAGGATGCTCGATCCCATGAGCCGAACGCTCCTCGGCTGCGCCCTCGTGCTCGGGACTTTACTCCTGACAACGAGCCGGCTCTCCGCGCAACAGCCCACCGACTCCGCGGCGCGGGTCGACAGCCTGCGCGCCGACTCGATCCGCACCGACTCGCTCCGCAGCGCGCTGTTGCGCGGCCTGCAAGCGCGGGTCGACAGCGCGGAGAAGGCCCGCCTCGACTCCCTGCGGCACTTCCAGCTCGCCGCCGTCGTGGTGACCGCCACCCGCTTGTCCGGCGTGGACGAGCGCGCGCCGGTTCAAGTCGAGGCGCTCGACATCCCGATGCTGATTCCCAGTCCCGACGCCGCGCCGAAGGCGCTGCTGTCGCTCGCCGGCGTCAACTCGTACGACGACCAGGGACAGCCGCTCCAGCCGGAGATCGAGGTGCGCGGATTCACGCTGTCTCCCGTCGTGGGGCAGCCGCAGGGCATCGCCGTCTTCCTGAATGGGGTACGGATGAACGAGCCTGACGCGCAGGAGGTCAACTTCGACCTGCTGCCGATGGCTGCGGTGGGCGCTTCGTCCCTGGTCCGAGGGTCCAACGTCCTCTTCGGCCGCAATTCGCTCGGGGGAACGCTGCTCCTCACGACGAATCGCGGCACGAGCAAGCCAGAGTTCGAAATCGAAGCCGGCGGAGGGTCGTTCGGGCAGCAGTCCCTGACTGTCACCGGGGGCGGCAAGATAGGCCGCGTGGACGCCTTTTTCGCCGCGGCGGGGTCGGATATCGTGGGATGGCGCCAGGCGACCGCGGGCCGGACGCGGAACGTCTTCGGCACGCTCGGCTATCAGTGGGGGGCCACGCACGACTCGGGTGACGTCGCGCTCGATGTCCTGTGGGGGCGCGACAAGTTGTTTCAGGCCGGCTCGCTCCCCGAGAGCTTCGTCGCCGACTTCCCCCAGCTCAATTACACGCCCGGCGACTTCTTCGCGCCCGACGCGCACGCGATCACGCTGCGCGGCAATCAGCCCATAGGGGGCGGCATCTTCCGCGGCACGCTCTTCTACCGCAACAACGACTACGAGCAGTTCAACGTCAACGTCCCGCCCGTAAACCCCAGCACCGATGGGTTCATCAACAACCGTTCCGAAGGCGGAACGTTCGAATGGACGAGGCCCGTGCGCGTGGTGTTCCCGATCGGGTTCACCATCGGCGTCGACTACGAGCGGGACGACGTGCACTACAAGCTCGGACTGAAGGTGCCCAACGCGCCCGACTCCATCACGACGATCGCGGACGTGTCGCCCCAGGACACGCGCGGTGTCTACGCCCAGGCGATCATCTCGTTGTCGGGGCGGCTGAACCTGACGGCCGGGCTACGCGTCGACCACATCCGAATCCCCTACACCGATCAGCTCGTGGATACGAACAGCGGCACGAACCTCTACGATCGGTTCTCGCCGGAGTTGGGACTGAACTTCAATCTCACGAACGATGTGAAAGCCTTTGCCGCGTACAAGGTCGGATTCCGCTCGCCCGCGGCGCTCGAGCTGGCGTGCGCGAGCCCCACTGCGCCGTGCTCGCTTCCCTCGGCCCTCGGTGCCGACCCGCATTTGAATCCCGTGACGACGCACGACTATGAGGGAGGCTTCGACGTCGAGTTCTCGCGCCGGTCCAGTCTGGACGTCTCCGCGTTCTGGACCGACGTCGACAACGACATTCACTTCGCTTCACCCAACCTGATCCAGGCCTACTACTTCAACGTGCCCCGGACCCGGCGCGCCGGGGTCGAGACGTCGGCGCGGTTGGGCCTTCCGGGCCATGTGAACCTGCTCGCTTCCTACAGCTACGTGGCCGCGACCTACCAAAGCACCGTGCAGATCGCCACCGCCGACACCAACCCTCAACCGGCCAAGCCGGGCGACATCTTCCCGAACTCCCCGCGGCACCGCTGGCGCGTGGGTGCGGAAACGAACCACCAGCTCGGGCCCGTGGCGTTGGACGCCGCGATCGACGTGAAGGGCTACTCGGCGCAGTACCTGCGGGGTGACGAAGCGAACCGGCGGGCGCAGGTTCCAGGTTATACGCTCACCAGTTTGCAAGCCCAGTTCAGCGTGAATCGCTATAGCCTGCATCTGGAAGTCGAGAACCTGCTCGACAATCGGCACACGGAGTTCGGGGTCGTGGGGCAGGACCTGCTCTTTCCCCCGGGGGCACACATCTCGCTCGACGAGGCCAACGGGCCGATCGTACCGTTCCTGAGTCCGGCCTTGCCCCGCCGCTTTACGCTGACAGCGAGCGTGAGGTTCTAATCCGCTTCCGTCCCGACACCGTGAACCGGAACAACGCCGGCAGCAGCACCAGGGCGAGCAGCATGTCACTCGTGACCCCGCCGACGATCACGACCGCCATCGGCTGCTGCAGCTGCGCGCCGGCGCCCAATCCGATGGCGAGGGGGAGCACCGCGAGCGCGGCCGCCGCGGTGGTGAGGAACACCGGACGGAAGCGCACGATCGCCGCCGCACGGGCCGCCGCTTCCGGGGTCAGCCCGCGCTCCAGTCCGTCGTTCGCATGCTGGAGCAGCAGCACCGCCTTCTGAATGGCGAGGCCGAATAGCGCGAGCAGGCCGATCAACGACGACACGTTGAAGCTGATGCGGGTGAGCCAGAGCGCGACGACGCCGCCCGACAGGGCGAGCGGGATGGTCAGAATCATGAGCGCCGACTGGCGCGCCGAGCCGAACGCGGCCTCGAGAATGATGAAGATGACGAAGATTGCGGCGACGATCGCGATGTTGATCGACCGTTCGACGGCGCGCTGCTCTTCGTAGCTGCCGGCGAAGCGGACGCGGTATCCCTGAGGCAGGTTCAGCTCGCCCAGCCTCGAGCGCAGCGTGCTGACCGCCGACGCCAGGTCGATCCCGGCGAGATTCGCGTCCACCTGCACGCGCCGCTCGCCGTTATCCCGGCGAATGGCCGACGGGCCTCGGGAGAGCGACACGTTGGCCACTTGTTCAAGCCGGACATTGTGCCCGTCGGGCAGCGCGATCGGCAGCCGCCCAAGGTCCTCGATGCCGCCGCGGTCCTGTTCGCGCAGCCGCATGAACACGCCGTACTCCTTGCGCTGTCCCCGGAGCACCGTGGTCACCGTCCGCCCCTCGTACGCCAGCTCGACCGACGCCGCGATATCGACGGGATCGAGGCCGTAGCGCGCCGCCCGCAGCCGATCCACCCGCACGGCGATCTGGGTCACCCCCTCCGCCGGCTCGGGGTTCACGTCCACGAGGCCGTGAATCGTCGCCATCGTGCGGGCCAGCCGCTGCGAGAGCGCCGCCAGGCTATCGAGATTGTCCCCGACGACGCTCACCACGAGAGGCGCGGTCGATTGCCCGAGACTCTCCTGGATCCGCTCGATCAGGGGCGCGGTGACGATGACGCGCGCGCCCGTAATCGCGGCGAGGCTGTCCCGCATCCAGGCGCGGATCGCGTCGATCGAGGCGTGTCGGCCGCTGAATGGGGCGAGCCGCACCCAGATCTCGGTGTTGTTCACGCCTTCCGGCTCCTCGCTCCCCTCCGGCTGGCCGGCCCGCACCACCACCTCGCGCACGTCGGGTCCGCGCGCGATGATGGCCGCGGCGCGGCGGGCCTGGAGATCCGTCAGGTCGAGGCTCGTCCCGGGCGGGGATTGCACCTTCACCATCAGGGCGCCCTCGTCGAGCGACGGGAGAAAGTCGAAGCCCACGAGCAGCGCGATCAGCACCGTCACCGCCACCACGCCCGTGGCCATCGCGACGATCTGGCCGGGACGCCGGATCACGGCGTCGATCACTTCCTCATAGCGCCGGCGCAGGGTGGGGATCAAGAACCCGGTGCGTTCCGTGCGCCGTTCGGGTCGCAGGAACGTCGCTGAGAGGGCCGGCGTGACGGTGAGGCTCAGGACGTACCCGATGATGACGGTCGCCAGAACCGTGAACGCGAACGGCGCGAAGATGCGGCCCGCGATGCCCCCCAGGAAGAACACCGGCAGGAACATCCCCGCGATGATGAGGGTCGAGAACAGGACCGGGCGCCGCACCTCGAGTGAGCCTTCGAGCGCCGCGGTGACCGGATCGTCCGGGCGCTCCCGCAGGTGCCGGTAGATGTTCTCGGTATCCACAATGGCGGCGTCGATCATGATCCCGAGCCCGACCGCGATGCCGCCGAGCGACATCGTGTCGAGACCGATCCCCGCGAGCCCCATGGCCGCGAACGTGGCGAGCAACGACAGCGGCATGATCGCGGCGATGACGAGCGTGAGAATCCAGTCGCCTACGAGCAGCCAGATCACCAGGATGACCGCAACCCCGCCCACGAGCAGCGCATCCCGCAGACTCGCAAGCGAGTTGTCGATGAGCTGCGCCTGGGAGTAGAACGACCTGAGCGTCACGCTGTGCGGCAGCTGCGCGCGCAGCGTCGTGAACACGCTCTCGACCGCCGCCGCGATGGGGCGCGTATCCGAGCCGTACTGCTTCGTCACCGTGCCGGTCACGACCGTCTTGCCGTTCACGGAGGCCGCGCTCCGGCGGATAGCGCTTCCTTCATGGACGATGGCGACCTGCTTCAGCAGGACGGGTCGCCCGGCGACCGTCGCGACGCGGACGTTGCCCAAATCGTCCAATGTCCGCAACCGTCCGAGCCCGCGCACCGAGATCTCCTGGGGCCCCGTGACGAGGAAACCGCCGGCGAAGCTCACGTTCGAGCGGCGGATCGCGTTCGCGATATCCTCGAGGCCCACCGAGTACGCGGACAGCGCGTTGAGACGCACGTCCACGCCGTACTGGCGGACCTCACCGCCCATGTCGAGCACGCGCTGCACGCCCGGAATGCCAAGCAGCGCGAAGCGCACATCGTAGTCGGCGAGCTCGCGCAGATCGCGCGGCGGGATTTCGCCGGCCAATGAGAACTCCACCACCTGCTGCAATCGGCTCGTGGCGCTGGACAGCACGGGGGGCTGGGTACCGGGGGGGAAGCTGGCCTGCACCTGCGCGACCGCGCCCGCCACCTGTTGCAGGATGCGGTAAAAGTCGCTCCCCCAGGCGAACTGCACCCACAGAATGGTGAGCCCCTGGCTGCTCTTCGTGCGGACGAAGTGCACGCCGGGAAGAGCGCGTACCGCGGCCTCGAGCGGCCGCGCGGTGAGCGCCTCCATCTCCTGCGGGGCGAGGCCTTCGTTCGCCACCACCACGAGCACCACGGGCGCGTTCAGCGGCGGGAGCACGTCCGCGGGCATGCGGCCGAGCGCGATCACGCCCGCGACCGCGCCCGCGAGCGCGAGCGCGATGACGAGAAACCGGTGGGTCAGGGAGAACAGGATGATGCGCCGCAGCATGCGAGCTTACTCCTCTTCGGCGCCGCGGGCGAACGCGTAGCCCGCGCTGTACAGCTCGTACGCGCCTTTCACGACGACCTGTTCACCGGGAGTCACGCCTCGGAGCACAGCGACGCGGTCGCCCACTACCGGCCCGAGCGTCACGATGCTCGGAAAGAAGGATGGGCGCTCGGCTGTGCCCTGGCGGATCATGACGAGCTGCCGCCCACCATCCTGGATCACGGCCTCCCGGGGGACGAGGATCCCGCGGACGCTGCCACCCGTCTCGACGTGTACGTCGGCGAACATGCCGGGCAACAAGCGGTGATCGGGGTTATCGATGAACACGCGGGCGGTCACGGCCTGCGTTGCCCCTTCTACGCTCGGCGCCATCGCCGCGATCCGCGCCTTCCACACAGCCTCGGGGAACGACGCCACCCGGACCTCGACCGGCACGCCGACGTGACCGAGGCGCGCATAGTCACCGTACAGATCCACGCGCAGCCATACCCGGTCGATCGCCGCAATGCGGAGCAGCTCCGTCCCGGCGGTCACGAGCTGCTGTGGGGCGGCCGAGAGGGTCGTGATCACCCCGGAGCGCGGCGCCGTGATGGCCGCGAATCCGCTGAGGAATTCGGGACTCTGGACGACGGCCAGCGTATCCCCCGCCGCGACCCGGTCTCCCACGCCCACGGTGAGCCGCTGCAAACGGCCGGTGACGGGAGCGTTCGCTCCCACCACGCGCGACGGGTCGAACTCGATCTGGCCGGTCGTCGGGAAGGTCTCGGGAACCGTCGCAGTGGCCGCTGGCTCGGTGGTAACACCCGTGACCGCCAGCGCCCGCGGCGTGAGCGTGACGGTGGCCGTGGCTTCTAGGGAAGCGTGCCGGGGCCCGCGACCCCGGCAACCGCCCAGCGCCACCGCGAAGCCCAGGGCTACCACGCCGCTCCGGTGAAACCCGATCATTGACCGTTCCCCTTTCCTTCCTCTTCGTAGTCTTCTCGCAAGCTCCCCGTCAGATACCGGAGGATGAGACGAGCCTGCGCCGCTTGCCATAGGAGGTCCAGCTCGGCGCGTCGCGCGTCCAGGTACGCCTGGCGGGCGGTGAGCCACGTCGTCAGATACGGCCCACCCTGTCGCAATGCGTTCGTCGCGAGGCTGTCGGCTTGGGCGGCGCGAGCGAGATCGCCCTTCCGCAACGAGGAGAGTTGACGGTCGGTGTGGGACAGCGTGCTCGTCGCATCGAGCACGAGAAAGTCGAGCTCGCGCTCGCGCGCCTGGCGCCCGGCATCGGCGGCTGCGCGATCCTGGTTGGCCGCTTCGGTCTCTGCGGCGTGACCGTGCCACAGCGGGATGCTGAGCGTCACGTCGATGCCGAGATATTTGAGCCGCGGAATCGGCAAACCGAAATTCGGGCCAGGGGTGGTCACCACGCCCGGATTGATGGTCCACCCATAGGTCGGGCCGATCGCCAGATCGGGGATGCGCCCGTGCGCGCGCCACATGCTCGCCTCGCGCCGGGCGCGCAGCGAGACGGCAGCGTAGCGCTTCATCTCTGGGTCCGACCCGACCGCCTGCGCGGTGAACCCCGAGTCCGGCTCGGTCAGCGGAGCAACGGTGGCGAGGTCGCCTTCGGGCACGAGCGGGATATCCGGAGAGACGCCGAGCAGCAAGGCGAGTCCGGCGATCGTGACCCGACTGGCCTCCCTCGCGTTCGCGCGTTCGCGCCGTGACGCATCGAGCGTCACGCGCGCCTGGAGGACGGTGAGATCTCCTCCCTGTCCGAGCTGGCGCGCCAGTTCCGCCCGCTTGAGGGCGACCCGCGCCAGGCTCTCGGCCTCGCTCGCGAGGGCCAGCTGCGCGCGGCTTCGCAGCGCGTCGGCGAACCGCTGGGCGGCGTCGAGCGCAACACTATCCGTCCGCGCCTCGGCGTCCGCGTGCGCCACCGCGACATCCGCATCACCCAGACGCCGGCGCGCCATCCACTGCCATGGCCAGATGATGGGCTGCCGCAGGTAGGTGAGGTAGGAATTCTTGCTGGTATGCTGCAGCTCGAAATCCGGATTGTCGAGCACCCGCCCGAGCGCATTGCGACGTTCATTCGCGGCGAGCGCGGCAGCCGAACCCTGCATCACCGAGGGATGCGACACCCGGACGGTGTCGAGCAGAGCCTCGAGTGTCAGGTGCAGGGTATCGCTCGGGCGTGGTAGACTATCCTGCGCTGCGAGCCGCACCGGCTGATACACGACAAGCAGCATCGCGCAGAGAGCGGCGACGAGGTAGCTAGTCCGCCCGGATGGCTGGTGGTGCGCAGTCATGGCCGGCTCCGATCCAACTGGTGCAGTTGTCCGCCCGCTCGTCCTGAGTGTACGCGCGACCGCCTCAATGTGATGAGATCGCCTCCCACGGAGGCGCAGAATATGCCCCCAATCTTGGGCCTTGGCGAGGGCGTTCCTCGGGGCTTCGGGGTATGACCCTTGCCCTGACACAGCACGCCCACCACATTGCGGGTAGAGCCGTCGTACTCTTGGAGCGCAGTGTCCGGAACCGAACAGCAGCGCACAGCACCGAAGCGAGGGAAGCACCTATGAATACATCATCCGTTCGAAGGATTTTGAGCTATGGCCTGGCCGTCGGCATGGGAAGCCTGAGCTTCGCGGCCTGTAGTCATGTGACCGCGGTAGGTCAGCCGTTCCAATACATGTCCGTCCAGACGCCGCTCGAGGTGTGGATCGTCCGGCGCCACAACGATTCGGTCTACCGGATTACGCAGCCTCGGCTGGAAGGGGATACCCTGATCGGATTCTCCCTCCCTCGCCCCGGTGACCCGCTCGTCAAGTATCAGGAGATTCCACTCAACGACGTGCGCCAGATGAAGGCCAAGCAGTCTTCGCCGGTTCGCACCGCCATGTTGATCGTAGGGATCGGGGGGGTCGCCTACCTCACCTACAGCCAGTTGGTGGGCGGCGGAGGCACCGGTGCGAAGCTAGGCCCCGGGCAAGTTTGCGACTGTGACTTCGACGAGATCTGCGCCTGCTGAGCTGATCGACGCAGGCGGATGGATCGCCAAGAAAAAAGCCCCGGCCAACATGGCCGGGGCTTTCTCGTTGTGACCGGGCGTTAGAACTGCCGCTGCAACGTCATTGTGTCGGCGATCTGCTGGCTCGTGTTCGCAGCCGAGCCCCCGTGGCTGAAGATGACGATGAGCGCCCCAATGGTGACCGCTCCACCGAGCGCCGCTGCGCCGATCGTCTTGCCCTTGGAGCTCTGCATTGCCGCGACCCGCGTCACCTCGGACAGCGGGATCTCGGTGTACTCTCCCCCCACCGACCCGATGACCGTATCACCGAGCATGCGTGGTCCATCCATCTTTACCACGGAGCGGTTGCTCTTCGTGAGCCAGACCGTGCGCGGTTGCTTGCCGGCGATGTACCTCGCCGGCTGATTCACGGCCTCGACCGACGTGCAACCGGCGATCGCCGCAACCACCAAGCCCGCGCACAGCCGTCGCGTCAACACTGAGAGGTTCATGTCTTCACGCCCTTCTTCAGCGATCTCCCAAGCCGGTCATGTTCAAAGTGATCGTGTCGTGAGGACAGGGGTTGCAGGGCGCTCCACTCCCGCCGTGCGAGAAGATGAACACCAGCGCTCCGACGGTCACCGCCCCTCCCAGCAGAGCGGCGGCGATCGTCTTGCCCTGCGAGCTCTGCATGGCCGCCACCCTCGACACCTCCGACAACGGAACCTCGGTGTACTCACCGCCCACAGATCCGATCACCGTGTCGCCCAGCATGCGGGGGCCGTCCACGCGGACGACGGACCGGTTGTGCTTCGTGAGCCACACCGTGCGGGGCTGCTTTGAGGCGATGTAGCGACCGGGCTGGTCGACCGCCCCGACGCTATGGCAGCCGGCGAGTCCGGCGACCAGAAGGCCAGCGGCCAAGTACCGTCCCACCGGGCCGAGCCTCGGAATCCTGAGAGAGTCGTTCATAGCAGACGTCCTTTCCTGGTCGGACATGACAGGGGTCCACACGGTGATGACACCATCCTCAGGGACTGCGTACCCTGCGTGAGGTTCCCGTGTTCCGTCGTGAACCACCCCACCCCGCGAGACCCCAGCTCCAAGCTCCGGATAACGTAGGGGAGATCGAAGCGAGGCGCCAGGCCGCCGCGACTACGCCGGCTCGAGATCGAGGCGGGCTTCCCCGAGCGCCCCTGGCCAACGGGGCGTGATCGAACGACCCTGGATCGTTTCGTCCAGCCCGCGCTCGGATTTCGCCACCGTCGTGATCGCGAATTCCCACGTGTCCTGGGCTCCAGGATGCCTCAGCGCCAGCGGGTGGGCGAGGGAGATTTCGGGAGCAAAAACCCCGCCTATGGGAACAGTACGCGCATCCCAGCGATACGTTACCGTGATCGCGCCGTCCTCACCGAACTGCAACCGTTTCTCCATCGCAACGGGGGCCGTGGCCCGAAGCACGATCTCGACCGTGGTGGCGGTCTGCTCGATCTCCGCCGTGAAGGGCACGCCGGCCCAGGACACAATCGGCTCGTACTCGGCGCGGGCGTACGTCTCGGCGTCGAGCCAGCCGGGCAGGAGGCGCTCGAGGACGAGGGCGCGGTCGTTGAGGTCTACCGGCGGCAGCCGCTCGAGTCGCACCCCCTTCTCGATATCATGGATGCTCGGTGCCACTCCCCGTTCGGGCGCGCCGGCGTCATTGCTCTCCGTGACGGCGCTCTCGTGGTACGCCTCGCGCCGACGCGTGAGCACGTCCGCGTAGTTGATCTCCCGATCGAACACGGTGTACTCCTCGATCGCTCCGCCTCGGCGGGGACTGACGATCGCCGAAAAGCGCGACGAATGCACCCACAGCTCCTCGAATCCGTCGCCGTTGATGTCGCCCGCCTGAACGGCGAGCGTTTCCGTCTGCCGCAGCTCGCGCTCAGCGACGGCGAGGTTGCGCCACAGCGCCGAGCGCAGATGTGGCAGGTACAGGCCGCCGAAGACGCCGTGCCAGTACGCGTCGTTGCACTGCGCCCGTCCAATCGCTCGCCGCGCAACCGGCGGATCACCGCGCGCGTGACACAGGATTGAGAGCGCCTGCATCTTCTTGTGCAGCCGGTTCGTTTCGGGATACTTGACGAGGAAGTTGCGCCAGTGCGCCCCCCGAATCAGGGCGGAATCGGGTCCGGCCAGTCGTTCCGCGCCGAGGTCGTGCTCCAGGCGCGCGAGTCGCCGCGCGGCGTCCGGCAGGAGCGCCCAGGCCTCCATTTCCCGATAGGACGCCGTCGGGAGATACGCGATACCACCGCTCGGCACCGCTTCGAGCGCCGCCGCCAGCGTCGAGAGTCGGACCGTGCCCGTCGCGAGGACCGCGGTCATCGTGTCCAGAAACCGCGTGAGCCAGCCGCGCTCGTATACCCACTCCTTCGTCCCCGGCCAACCGCCGAACTTCTCCCCGTCGTCCACGAGCACCGCGAGCCGCCGGCCCGCGACGGAGAGGTCCTGAAGGTACGCGGCGGTAGCCTCCGGGGGCTGAAACGGCACGAGATAGCGCAGACGCTCGTCGATCGGGAAGAGCGCGATCCCCTGGCCGTCGCTCTCCGTCCAAAACGGCGCGTGCAGTGCGCCGCGATCGAATCCGGAGACAAGGAAGTGCCGGTCATCCACCAGCGCATACCGCACCCCGGCCGCTGCCAAATCCGCCGCCAGCTCCGGTTCCCACACCCGCTCCGTCAGCCACAGTCCGACCGGGTCGACACCGAACCGACGCCGCATCGTCTCGCGCATCCACGCGACCTGCTCCAGCCGGTCAGCCCGCGGGAGCGAGGCGAGCACCGGCTCGTAGAAGCCCGACAGCAGGAGCTCGGCGCGCCCGTCGGCCGCGAGCTCGCCGAGCCCGTCGAGGTAGGCGGGGTCGTGCGCCTCGAGCCACTCGATCAGCGGCCCCGAGATGTGCAGCACGATCGGCAAGAAATCGCGTTCGCGCAGACGCTCCAGGAACGGCCGGTAGACGTCGCGCACGTGCTGCTCGAAGACGTGGTCGAAGTTGCCCACCGGCTGGTGGAAATGCACGCCGAAGACGAAGCGAAGCGCCTCCAATTACCGATCCTCCGTAAAGCCCAGGCGTTCGGCCGCCGGCGCGAGCTGCGCCGCCGCATTCGGAGAGACCGCGCTCCGGATCCGGGAGAACGTCGTCTGCGCGTCGAACGGAACCGTGAGCCCGAAGAGCTCGAGCAGATCGGCGAGGTCGTTCACGGCCGCGAGCGCGGCGGGGGATTGATCCTGCCCGAGACGCGACACGGCCTCCACCAAGGCCTGGCCGGCCACGCGGGGGAGGTCGGCGCCCCCGCTGACGACCGCGATCCGGAGCGCGGGAGCGATCCGGCGCTCGATCAACTCCTGCCGCAGCGCCACTCTGACCGCGCGCTGTTGCCGCTCGGGAAGATCATCGAAACCCAGGGTCGCCGCCGGCGGGCCGTCGGGCGGCCCTACCTCCAGCGCGATCCGGGCTGCGCTCGACTGCGCCAGGGCCACGCGCAGCGCGTACTCCCTCCCGGTGCGGCAGTGGGTCAACTGCGCCCGGCCGGCCGTCTCGCGCAGGGCGTAGCAGGGGCTCGCGGCCGACGGATCATCCGGGGCGAGCCGAGCCGCCGCCACGGATCCCGCAGCAATCCGCAGGATCGGCACGATCTGGGGCTTTACGCGCTCGAGATAGATCCTGCGGCCGTTGCCGGCCGTCGCGTCGTTGCTGTGCGCCGGCTCGAGGCGGTCGAGCAGACCCGCCTCGAGGCGTGCGGCGTCGCCCTCGCCCGCAAGCTCGATCGCGCGCGCCGCATAGCGCAGCACCTGGAGCGGCTCGATGCCCGCGAGATCGTCGAAGAACCAGCCGCAAGAGGTAAACATGCGGAGCGCATTGCGCTCGAGCTCGAGCAGCTCGCGCGCCCGCACGCTCTCGCGCGCATCTGTCCCCGGCCGGACCCGGCCCGCGGCGAAGCGGGCGATGCTTCCGGCATCGCCCGCGACGACGGCGCCGTACGCATCGCGCGCCTCCCAGGGGGCCGTGAACAGCGCACGGCCCTCGCTCTCGAACAGCGCGTGCAGCTCGGCCGCGAGCCATTCGAGCCCGGCGCGCAGCGGCGTCCGCCAGCGTTGTTGTGTGGAGCGTTGCGGCGCGATCCGGCACCCGCAGTCCGACCGCCACCGCTCCACCCCGTGCGGGCAGCTCCACGAGCTCGGCGCCACGATCGTGACGTCCTGGGTCGGGGCATGACGGGCGAGCAGCGTCGCGAAGTTGTCGACCCGGAGGTCCGCGCGCCGTTCGAGCTGGGCGAGCAGCCACGCCAGCGCCATTTCCCCGAAGCGATGATGGTGGCCGAAGGTTTCGCCGTCGGTGGCGATCGTCACGACGCGCGGATGCGCGGTTCGCGGCTCGCCCATCTCCGAGGCGACCTCACCTTGCCGCTCCGCGCCGCCCAGGCGCGCGAGCCAGCGGCGGCTGTCCTCGAGCAGCGGGCCGAACGCCACGTCGTGCGAAAGCGCGCCGTCGTAGACGAACACAGCTATCTCGCGGCCACTACCGGTGCGGTAACGGCCCGGCAGTCCGCTCGGGGGAGCGTCCCGTACCTGGTGCGGCGCGAGCACCGTGAAGCGGATGCCCTCGGCCGCGAGCACGTCGAGCGTCTCGTCGTCCACCGCGGTCTCGGGGAGCCACATCCCGATTGGCTCCCGCCGGAAGCGCCGCCGGAAGTCCGCGATGCCCCAGCGCACCTCGGTCACCTTGTCGCGCCGCGGGGCGAGGGGGAGAATCACGTGATGGTACGGCATCGCGATCGCGTTGCCGTGTCCGTGTCGCGCGATGCTCGCCCGGTCGGCCGCGAGCACGCTGGCGTAGGTCGCCGGAGCTTCGCGCTCGAGCCATTCGAGCAGCGTGGGCCCGTAGTCGAAGCTGATCCACTCGAGCGTGTTCATGATGCGGGCAATGCGACCGTCGGGCGCGTGGAGCCGGGCCGCGACGACCGAGCGATAGCACTCTTGCTCGATACGTTCGTTCCAATCGTGGAAGGGCGCGGCCGATGGCTCGCGCTCCACTTCCTCGAGCCAGGGATCCTCCCGCGGTGGCTGATAGAAATGTCCGTGAATGACGACCGAGCGAAACGGCGTGGTCACTCGTGCAGCGCGGCGGCCACGCTCGTCAGGATGTCGGGAAACAGGTCGTCACGGCGGGATAGCTCGTCCGCACGTTGCGCCGCGGCATCGAGCGTCGATCCGTCCCGCAGACCGGCCTGGAGCAGGGCGACGAGCTGCTCGGCGTCGTAGCAATGCCCCCGGAAGCGGCGCTCGCCGTAGTCGGCGACCGCGCCGGTCGAAATGATGAACTGCCAGTCCGACGCTTGCGCGAGCAGCAGCTCGCGGGCGGCTTGCGCGAGAATCGGCCGCGCCGCTGGGGAGGCGAGCGCCGCGGGCGCGATGTCCCAGAATGCGTCCTCGAGGGGCCACAGCCGCTGCCACGTCCACGCGGTCCCGTCGTTCAACCACATGCTGTGATCGCCGTTCGCCCCCCATGATCCTTCCGCGAGCCGGAGGGCGGAGGGTGCGGGATCGCTCCGCAGCGCCTCGCTCGCCGTCATCGGGTGAACTACGGTTTGCTCCCGCAGCCGGCGGTAGGTCGCCCCCAGGAAATCCACCCCCTCGAACCACCAGTGTCCGAACAGCTCGGTGTCGAATGGCGCCACAATCACGCCCGGTCCGGCGGCGGAGGTCGGCGGCCGAAGGTTGCCAAGCAAGTGCGTGAAGTGGCGCGCGTGATCGCCCGCGCGCCCCACGGCGGCTGCCGGCTCATAGGGCCGCTTTGCGCCGAGGTCCGAGTTCGCAGCACTGACCCGCCAGAACCGCAGGCCGCCGGGCCAGCGCATCTTGTGGAACTCGAGGTACCACTCGTCCCCCGGATAGCCCTGGTGCCGGCTCCAGATCTGCATGGACGACAGCGGGTCGCGCACCAGGGCGGTGACCGAGCCTGGGCCAGCCGGGGGAGGGGACGCGACGCGATAGGTCTGATAGGGCGACCGCTCGGGGCGGCTCGCCCGCGGCGCGGCGCTCTTGTGCCGCTCGGCGTCGAACCGCTCCGCCCCGAGGGGAATCTCCGCGTAGTTCCCGAGAGCACTCCCCGCGTGCGCGAGGTGGGCGTCGGTGAAGAAGTAGCGGAACCCCGCATCCGCGAGGTGCCCTTCGATGCCGCGCCGCGCGCGCGCCCGCGCGTCACCCCCAACCGTCCACAAACCCTGCGGCCGGTACGCGCACTCGGGCAGCCAGCAGCCGGCCGGCTCGCGGCCGAAGATGCGCCGGTGCTCGGCTCGACCCACCCCGAGCTGGAGCCGGATGCTCTCATCGCGTCCGAGAAGCGGCAGATATCCGTGCGTCGCCGCCGAGCCCATGATTTCGAGCCGGCCGTCTTCCTGGAGTCGACGGAACGCCCCGGGGATGTCCCGATCGAGATCGTGAAACAACGTCTGCAACCGGCAGAAGCGCGCCTTCCAGAAAGCGACGAGCGGGAGCAGCGCCGCGTCCCCAGTAGACGCGAGCGAGGCGGGGGCTTCGTCGCACGCTGTCAACCGCAGGGCGAAGAACGCCTCCATTTCGTCGGCGAAGGTCGGACTGATGAGCTGGTTCGCGAGCACCGGCGTGAAGCCGATCGTAGCAGGCGCGCGGACGTCGTCCGCGGCGAGCTGCTGCAGCGTGTCGATCAGCGGCAGATACGTATCGAGCGCCGCCTCGCACAGCCAATCGCTCCCGTGGGGCCAGCGGCCGTGATTCAGCACGTACGGCAAGTGGCTGTGCAGCGCCAGCACAAAGTTCACGATGCCCCCTCCCGCCGCCTGCGCGACGCGACGAGCTTGAGCGCGCGGCGATAGACCTCGAGATAGCGCGCCACCGATACATCCCAGCCGAACTCCTGCGCCATCGCTCGTCGCACGAGCGCGCGCCAGCCCGCCGGCTGGTGATAGCGCCGCGTGACCCGGCCGAGCGCGGTCATAAAGCCCTCGGGCGTGTACTCGTCGAACAAGACCCCCGTAACATCGTCCGCGATGCTGTCCGCGAGACCGCCCACGCGTCGCGCCACCGGGATGGCGCCGTAGCGCTGCGCCCGCATCTGGGTGAGACCGCACGGCTCGTACAGCGACGGCATCAACAGCGCGTCCGCGCCCGCGAGCAGGCGATGTTCCTGGCGATCCGTGAAGTTGAACTCGACCGCGATGTGATCGGGCGCGGCGAGCGCGAGTTGGGCGAGCACCCGCTGGTAGCGACGCTCTCCGGCTCCGAGGAATACGAACTGACCCTCGCCGTACGACTGCAGATCGGCGCCGAGCACGATGTCGAGCCCTTTTTGCGCCACCAAACGGGCGCTCATTCCGAAGAGCGGCGCGTCGGGTTGCTCCGGCAGCCTGAAGGCCCGCTGTAGCGCCACCTTGCACTCCCGCTTGCCGCCGAGATCGGCGGCGGAGTAGCGGGCGGCGATCAGGGGATCGGTCGAGGGATCCCACAGCGCCGGATCGATTCCGTTCAGGATCCCCACCAGCCGGTCGCCGAATCCGGCGAAGGTGTCATGCAGGCCAAAGCCGCCTTCCGGAGTGCACAGCTCGCGCGCGTGCGTCGGCGACACCGTCACGGCCAGATCGGAGAAGGCGAGGCCTCCCTTGAGCACGTTCATCCGGTCGTACCACTCGAACACGCGCACCGTGTAGAGCTCGGGTGGGAGCCCCAGATCGACGAGCGTCTCGGGAGGAAAATGCCCCTGGAATCCCGCATTGTGCGCGGAGAGCACCGTGGCGAGCCGGCGGTAGTACGGCTGCTCGGCAAACTTGTTGCGCAGATAGACCGGGGCGAGCGCGGTGTGCCAGTCGTGCGCGTGCAGCACGTCGGCCGCGGAGGCGATCTGGGGAAGCGCCGTCAGCGCCGCGAGACAGAAGAAAGCGAATCGCCGCGCGTTGTCCGGGTAGTCGGCGCCCTCGGCACCGTAGATTCCGTCGCGGTCGAAGAATTCCTGGTGCTCGATGAAGAAGACCTGCGGAGTCCGCTCGGCATCGCCCTGCGGCGGGATGCGGTACAGCCAGGCATGCTCGGGCCGCGGGCCCAAGTCCACCGTAAACGGCGGGCCCACCCGCTCGAGATCGGGCGCCGTCTGCCGCACAGCACGGTAGAGCGGTAGCACGACGACCGTCGGCTGCCCGGCCGCCGCCTGAGATGTGGCGAGCCCCTGGACCGCTTCACCGAGGCCGCCGGTACGCGCC
>JBGPIJ010000009.1:0-23854 GCA_041484865.1 Gemmatimonadota bacterium | reverse complement strand
GCCCGGGCTTCTCGCTCCGGGAGTTCCACAACAGGTTCGTGAAACAGGGCGGCGTGCCGATCAAGCTGATCCGCCGCATCATGATCCCCGGCGATACGGCGGCTGTGCTCAACTGATGCCGTCCACTGATCCGGCTCGCGGGGCTGGGTTGCAACGAAACCGCCCTCTCGTCCATCCGTAGTCTAGAGACTCGGAATGGAGGGCGGCGTCCATGGATCACCAGTTCTATACCGTGCCCCAGCTGGCGCGCCGGCTCGGCGTCACGCGTTCCAGTGTGCGCCACTGGATTTCTCGTGGGCTCGTGGAAGGGCCACCCTTCTCGGCCAGCGCGGCCGCGCGGATCGAGACCTGGTATCTGCGCCGCTGTGTGAGTCGCAGGACGCGCGGACCCAGGGCTCGCGAACGCCGGGAGGCGGCGCTGGCCCGGCTCTTCGGGTAGCGGCAATGCGATAGACAGGCGACTGCGGGCGGTCGAGGACGCGTCCTTGACCGCCCTGTGTTGCGTGCGCAGTTTGGCCCATCTCTTATACCCGCACATGCGCATCGCCCTCGTCGCAGAAGACTATTACCCTCAGGTAGGCGGCATCGCCGAGCACGTTCACAACCTGGCGCTGCAGTTGCAGGCGTCGGGTCACGTGGTGAGCGTGATCGGCTCGCACATGAAGGGCGATCGCGCCCAGGATCTCACCCGTCCGTACCAGGTCCATCGCATCGGGCAGAGCGTCGTCATCTATGCGAACGGTGGAGTCTCTCGCGTGACCGTCGGCCGCGCGCTCGGTCGCCGGCTCGAGGCCGTCTTGCGCGAGGGGCGGTTTGACGTCGTCCACCTCCACGGGCCCCTGGCGCTCACCTTCGGTCTCGTGACCCCGCCCGCCGCGCAGCGCGCCGGGGTGCCGCTCGTGGGAACGTTCCACTCCTGGTTTCCGGGCTCGGCGGCGTACCGGATCCTCAAGCGTCCGCTCCAACGCCGGCTCGCGATGCACGCGGCGGTCATCGCCGTGAGCCAACCGGTCGCCGACGCGCATGCGCGCTATTTCGAGGCGGACTGGGAAGTCATCCCCAACGGAGTGAACACCGGGCTCTTCCACCCCGACGGCCGGGGCCCGGCGAGCCCGACGTCTCCGGACGGCGCGCGCCTGCTGTATCTCCACCGGCTCGAGCCGCGGAACCATCTGACGACGCTGATCGCCGCGATGCCGCGGATTCTCGCGTCCTATCCGGACACGAAACTGATGGTGGCGGGCGACGGACCCTGGCGGCGCTTCTACGAGCGCCTGGCGGTAGGGCAGGGGCTCGTCTCCAGTGTGCGCTTTCTCGGCCGCGTTGCGAATCCGGTGGAGTACTATCGGGCCGCGGACCTGTATCTCTGCCCCACGATGCGCGCCGGGTTCGGCATCACCCTGCTCGAGGCGATGGCGTGCGGCACCCCGATCGTGGCGGCGTACAATCCCGGTTTCCGCGCGGTGCTGGACGGCGGCCAGGAGGGCATTCGGTTGCCCCACGACCAACCCGCGGCGTGGGCGGAAGCGATCGTCGAGCTGCTGGGCGACCCGGCACGCCGGCAGGTGATGGGCGCGGCCGGCATCGCCAAGGCGAGCCGCTACGCCTGGCCGCGGGTGGCGGCCCAAGTGTTACGCGTGTACGAGCGGGTGGTGAAGCAGTCCTAGGTCCCGAGGTCCGGGCTATCGCCTCCGGCGATGCTCGAGCAGCAGCTCCAGATGGTCCCAGATTTCCGGCCTGATGTTGTCCGCCAGCTCTCCGGTTTCCTCTCCCAGCATGGTGGCGATCGCGCTCGTATCGAGCCCTGCGATGCGGCACTCCTCGATGACCGCCGCGAAGTGGATGCGGGCCTCGAGGATCATCCGACCAAGGACCGCCCGTCCGTCTTCCCGGGCGCCGAGCGCCAGCGCCAGGAGGTAGAGGTCGCGAGCGCCGTCCAAGCGTCGGGCCAGGTAGTCGCGGGCGTCCGCGGAGAGGCGATCGTAGTCGGGCATGAGACCTCCATGAGAGAATGATCGTAGTCGGCACAGCCGTTGTTGAAAGATCATACGGGTGACGCGGTTCCCGGCAAGCGGTAACGGAGTATCTTCATGCGTATCCCTACAGGAGGCCCCTATGCCGGCGACATTCCCGCGCGGCCGGTTCGTTTGGCACGAGCTGATGACCACCGATCCAGACGGCGCTAGCACGTTCTACTCCAAGGTCGTGGGGTGGAAGACGGAGCCGTCGGACCACGATCCCAGCTATCGCATGTGGAGGATGGGCAAGCGGCCGACGGGCGGGCTGATGCGGATCCCCGACGAGGCGCGCCGCATGGGTGCGCCGGCGCAGTGGACGCCCTATGTCGCGGTTCCCGACGTCGATCAGACGGTGCAGCAGGCCGAAGCGATGGGCGCCCGCGTTCACGTCCGGCGGCGCGATATCCCCGAAGGACGCTTCGCGGTGCTGGCCGACCCATGGGGGGCGTCGTTCATGGTGTTCACGCCGAGCACCACCGAGGCGATGGGCAGCGATGAGGCCGCCCTTGGGGATTATTCGTGGCACGAGCACGTGAGCGACGACTGGAGGAAGGCCTGGGACTTCTATTCAAAGCTGTTCGGCTGGCAGCACGCCGAGTCGATGGAGATGGGGCCGGGGAACACGTACTGGATGTTCAAGCGCGCGAGTGGGGCCCCGATGCTGGGCGGGATGTACAATCGGCCTGCTGACATGCAGGCACCGCCGCACTGGTTGAGCTATGTCCGGGTGGCGAGCGCGGACACGGCGGCGGCAGCCGCGCAAGCTGCGGGTGGTCGTGTGCTGCACGGACCGATGGAGGTCCCGGGCGGTGGCCGCATCGCGATGCTGGTCGATCCCCAGGGCGCCGCGTTCGCGGTGCACTCGATCGCGGCGCGGCCGGCCCGGCGCGCTCCCGCGCGATCGAAACCGAAGCGGGCGGCTAAGCGTAAGCCGGCGCGGAAGGCGAAACCGCGGGTGAAGAAGGGGAAGGCGAAGGCCAAGCGGCGTCCGAAACGGAGAGGCTAGGCGGTCCGCGTGCGTGATTTGCACGGACTGCTGGAAACCGCGCTCGGCCCGGCCTATCGAGTCGAGCGCGAGGTCCGGCCGGTGGGCGAATGCCGGATGTTCGTCGTGCAAGAGGTGCCGGGCGGCGCCGAGCTCGCGGTGAAATTGCTTCCCGCGACGCTGTCGCTCTCGGTCGACATGGGAGTGCTCGAGCGGGAGCTGTTGCTGCTCAAGGGCCGCCTCGCCCACGTACAGCTGATCACGCCGCGCGGCGCTGGCCGCGCCGGCTCCTGGGTCTATCACACCCGCCCTTTCGTAGAAGGGACCACGCTCCGGGCATGGATGGCTCGGAATGGAGAGCTGCCGCTGCGCCAGGCGGTCGAGGTCCTGCGCGACGTGCTCACGGGGCTCGCCCACGCGCACGCGGCGAACGTGGTCCACGGGGACCTGAAGCCCGAGCAGATACTGCTCGCGAATCCGCGCGCGCTCGTCGCGGATGCGGGCGTGGTGGACGCTGTGGAACGCTCCCTCGAGGGCCCGGCCCGCGGCGCGGCGACGTCGGCGCTGTGCGCGATGCCGTATCTCGCGCCAGAGCGCCGCGACCGCGATGCCCCCGCCGGTCGGAATGGTCCCTCCGCGGATATCTTCGCGGTGGGCGTGATCGTCCACGAGATGCTCACCGGCAAGCCCCCCGCGCCGGAATCGGAGCCGCTCGAGGAGGTACGGGCGCTCCCGGCGTGGCTCGCCGCGCTCGTGCGGCGCTGCCTCGCTGCCGAGCCTGCGGAGCGCTGGCCCGACGCGGCGGCGGCCCTCGCCACCTTCCCACGCCTGAGCGGCGGAGTCTGAGGCCCGGCGCCACGCTGTTGTAACGCCCCCGATACACCCTTCCCGCGAGCACGCTCCATCTGCATCCCTTCTCCCGCCCGGTTGGCGGGGTGCGCGGTTTGCGTTCTCCGGAGCCGTGAAAACGCTCCGCTTCGCGCTCCTCGCCGGCCTGATGACGGGTTGTAACGTCGACCAGCTCTTCACCGGCCAAGGGTCCGGCGCCCCGACCGGGTCGCCCGAGCTCGCGTTCTCGATCCAGCCGCGCGACGTCGCCGCGGGCGTTGCGATCACCCCGGCGGTTCAGGTGAGGCTCATGGACGCCGCCGGCAATCCGGACAACACCTTTGCCGGCATGGTCACGATCGCCATCGGCACGAATCCGAGCGGCGGGGTCCTGAAAACCACGACCACCAGCGCCGTTCCGGTGAACGGGATCGCCACCTTCACCGACGTCAAACTCGACAGGGCGGGCTCGGGCTACACCCTGACGGCGACCGCCGCCGGCGCTGGGACGGGGACGAGCAACGCCTTCGCGGTCACCCCGGGCGCGGCGACGGTGCTTTCCTTCACCGTCCAGCCGAGCAACGCCCCTTCGGGGGCGACGATCCAGCCGCCGGTACAGGTCACCGCGTATGACGCGTTCTCGAACCAGGCCACGAACTTGAGCGGGACCGTGAGGGTCGCGCTGGGTCAGAACCCGAAGAGCGCGCGTCTGTCGGGGGTCGCGTCCGTGACCGTCGCGAACGGCGTGGCGACGTTTCCGAATCTGAGCCTCGATCAATCGGGGAGCGGCGTCACGCTTACGGCGTCCTTCGGGAGCGGTAGCCCGGTGGTCGAGAGCGTCAAGTTCAACATCACCAGCGTGCATCACGCGCCGAGCCAGCTCGCGTTCGTCCAGCAGCCCGCCACCACGCAGGCCGGCGCCGCCATCGTGCCGCCGGTGGGCGTCGCGGCGCTCGACAGTTTGGGCAACTCGGTCGCGACCGATTCGACCGCCGTCAGCATCGCGCTCGGCGCCAACCCCGGCGGGGCGACGCTCACAGGGACGCGCACCGTCACAACGGTGAACGGCTTCGCGTTCTTCACTAACTTGACCCTGTCGCGGCCGGGTGCGGGCTACACGCTCACGGCCGCGTCGGTGGGGCTCACCGGCGCGACGAGCGCTGCGTTCACCGTCACCGCCGGCCCGGCCACGACGCTCGCGTTCCTGGCCCAGCCGCACACGACGCCGGCGGGCAGTACGATCGCGCCCGCGGTACAAGTCATTGCGACCGACAGTTTGGGCAACACGGCGACGTCCTTCGCAGGGAGCGTGACCATTACTCTGAGCGCGAACTTCGGAGGTGCGGTCCTGTCGGGAACGAAGACGGTGACCGCTGTGAACGGCGTTGCCACGTTCTCGGATCTCAAAGTCGACAAGGCCGGCACCGGCTATATGCTGGCGGCCACGGCGAGCGGCCTGGCCGGCGCCCTGAGCTCAGCGTTCGCGGTCACGCCCCCCGCTACGAACCTCGCATTCATCGCGCAGCCGGCCACGACCTTAGCGGGCGCGGTGATCGCGCCCCCGGTCCAGGTTGCCGCGCGAGACAGCACCGGCACCACCTCGGGCTACAGCGGACCCGTGACGATCGCGTTCGGCTCGAACCTGAGCGGCGCCCTCCTCGGTGGAACGCTCACGGTCAACGCCGTAAACGGGGTTGCCACGTTCGCCAATCTCACGGTTTCCAAAGCGGGGACCGGCTACACGCTTTCAGCGACGTCGACCGGACTCGTCAGCGCCACGAGCGCAGCGTTCGACGTCACCGCTCCGACGGCGACGAAGCTCGTGTTCTCGGTCCAACCCGTTGCGACCTTGGCGGGGACCGCGATCGCGCCTCCGGTGCAGATCGTGGCCCAGGACGGCACGGGCAACATCGTTTCGAGCTACAGCGGGGTCGTAACGGTGGCGCTCCTCGCCAATCCCGGGGGCGGCACGTTGTCGGGCTCGCTCACGGCGACCGCGGTGAGCGGCGTTGCGACGTTCTCGACCCTCGCGGTGAACAAGGCGGGCGCGGGCTACACGTTGACCGCCACGGCGACCGGGCTCGCCGGCGCGACGAGCGCCGCGTTCACCATCACCGCCGGCGCCGCCACTAAGTTCGCGTTTTCGGTCCAGCCCCAGAACACCAAAGCGGGGAGTACGATAGCACCGGCCGTGCAGATCACAGCGCTCGACAATTCGGGGAATACGGCGACGACCTACGCGGGGGCGGTGACGATCGCGATCGGAACGAACCCCAGCGGGGGTACGCTGTCGGGCACGCAAACCGTGAACGCCGTGAACGGCGTTGCCACGTTCTCGACCCTCAGCGTGAACCGGGCAGGCACCGGCTACACGTTATCGGTGACGGCGCCCGGTCTGACAGGCGCCGTCAGCGCGTTCTTCAACATCGCGCCCTGATGACCTGCCCTCGCTGCCTCGCCGACGGCGTTCCGGACGGCTCGATATTCTGCCCCAAGTGCGGTACGCCGCTGGTCGCGCGCGCGCCGGATCGGAGAGCTGCTGGCTCGGCTCCCGTTCTCGGCCCGCCTCGTCCCCGCCCGGGGCCGGAGGCGTGGGCCCAGCGCGTGTCACCGCTCGTGTACATCGAGGGCAACGACGTGCCGCGCTCGGGTGGGCACGCCACGCTGTTCGTCGCGCTCGCGTTCGGATTTGTGGGCGCAGGGGTGTGGCTCGTCATGTCGTCTCAACCGTCGTCCGCGAACTGGAGCCCCGCTCCGCCCGCGGCGCTTTCACCGGTTCGACCCGCTCCGGTCGTCGACTCGTCCCCTCACGACATGCCTCCGGTCGCCGTGAGCCCGGCCGTCTCTCGACCGCCGCCACGGGCGCCCGCTCCCGCGTCGCGGCGAGCCCCAACTCCCGCAGGGAAACCGGTGACAGCGCCCCCAGCAGCGTCGCTTCCGGTCGAACCCGCTCCCGACCCGGCGTTCCTGTCGGTGAGCACGTGGCCGTGGGGGACGCTGTCGCTCGATAGCCGGCCCCTCGGGGACACGCCGCTGCTCGAGCTACCGGTCCCGGCGGGAACACACCGCGTGCGGATCGAGCGGGATGGATTCCAACCGTTTGAGCGTGTTATCACACTGGCGCCGGGGCAGCATCTCAAGCTGTCCGGCATCGCACTCGAGGAGCGGCCCAGATGACCAGGCGCTACGGCTTTCTCGCACTCATCTGCGCGCTGGCGCTCGCGCGGGCGCTTCCGGCGCAGTCGGCGAGCGAGCTGGCGACGCGCGGCGTGAACGCGTATCAGGCGCTCGACTACGATCTCGCCTCCACGCTGCTTCGCCGCAGTCTGGGGCGCGACTCGGCTGGCGGTTCACTGCCTCCGGCACAGCGCGCGCGCGCGCTTTCGTACCTCGCCGCGACCGAGCTGCTCCGCGGACGACGCGACTCGGCGGTGGCCGCGTTTCGGGCGCTCGTGCTGCTCGACCCGGGCTATCGGCCGGATGATCTGGTCTTCCCACCCAAAGTGACCAGCCTCTATCAAGAGGTCCGACGGGAAACGAAGACCTTTACGATCGAGACGCCTCCCCTGACGCGCACGCACGGACGGCTGGAGCCGTTCTCCACGCGACTCATCGCGAGCGCGCTCACCGACGTGACCGTGACGCTCGAGCGAGAAGACGGTACGCGGCTTCGGACGTTGTACACGGGTCCGGTGGCGGACAGCCTCACGTTGCTGTGGGATGGACTCGCGTTCGACGGCGCACCCCCTCCAGACGGCCGCTATGCGTTGCGCGTCACGCCCCGAGCCCCCGACGGGCGCGGATCGCGAACGCTCACCGTCCCGCTCGACATCAAACGACTCCCCTTCGACACGATTGCCTGGCCCGAGCAGCCGCCGCTGCTCCGCGAGCGCACGGCGCCCACCCGCGCGCTCGGCGCCTTGGGCGCCGGGCTTGTCGCCGGGGGGATGGCGTTTCTCTTGCCGTCGGTCGTGTCCCGCGGGACCACGGCTTCGTCCGCGCGGGTCGTGGTGGGCGTCGGACTCTCGGCTTCGGCCATTGCCGGATACCTGCTGCGGCGACCGGGCCGGCCGATCGCATCGAACATCGATGCGAATAGGGTCAAGCGCGCGGCATGGCAGGAGCGGGTCACCGCCGTTCGCACCGACAACGCCACGCGTCGCGCGGGCGCCAGCCTCGAGATCCGCGCCGGCGCTGTGGCGGGGGTGCGGCTCGGGGACGCGCCATGAAGACGATCGCAATGCTGACTGCGCTCTCCTGCGTCGCCGGCGCCGCGCGGGCACAGCGGGCTGGATTTTCGCTGCGGTTCGACGCCGCCAACGTGTGGGCGCGCACCGACGCGGTGGGCCTGAACAGCGTCCTGCGCGGCCCGGCATTCGGCGGAGAGGGGCGGATCACGCTGGGTCGGTTTTTCCTTAGCGTGCGCTACTTCGAGGGCCAGCTGCGATTGAATAGCGGCGCCGCCCAGGAAGTGCGACAGAATCTGGTGGATGGCGCCATCTCGCTCGCCGCGCGGCCCTTCCCGTGGCTAGAGGTGAGCGTAGGCCCGGCCGCACGGGCGTATGTCACTGACTCGACGACGGAACGGTGGATGCTCTGGCGCGTGCGTACCCGTATCGAAGCGCCGCTCTCTCCCCATGGCCTCTCGAGCTATGTCGAGCTGTGGCGCTCGTTCGTCTCCGACATCAACGTCCCGGCGGGTGCGGGGCGGGTGCAGGGCGGGGAGACGGGCCTCATTTACCGGCCGCGCGGGCGCTATTCCCTGCGCTTGTCCTACCACCTCGACGATGCGCTGCTCGGCGTGCCCGGCCGGAGCGAAACGCTCGAGGCCGTCACCTTCGGGGTCGCGATCGAAGGCTTATAATGCCTGCATGCCGGTCCTCGAGGTCTCGGGCCTCACATATCGCCTGCCGCACACCGGCCGGACGCTGGTGGACGGCGTCTCGTTCTCCGTCGCGGAAGGAGAAACCCTCGTGCTGCTCGGTCGGAGCGGCGCGGGGAAGACGATCACCCTCAAGCTGATCAATCGGCTGCTCGAGCCCACCGCCGGCGAAGTACGCGTCGCCGGCACGCTCACCACAACCCTCGACCCCACCCGCCTCCGCCGCCGCATTGGATACGTAATTCAGGAAATCGGGCTCTTTCCCCATTTCACGATCGGCGAGAACGTCGGCCTGGTTCCCCGGCTCGAGGGATGGCCGCCCGCTCGCATCGCTGGGCGGGTGCGCGAGCTACTACAGCTTGTGGGTCTCGGCGGGGAGGCGCTGGAGCAGCGCTATCCCGCCAGCTCTCGGGTGGGCAACGACAGCGCGTCGGCGTGGCGCGCGCCCTCGCGGCCGACCCCCCGCTCTTGCTCCTCGACGAGCCGTTCGGCGCGCTCGACGCCATCACGCGCGTCGAGCTGCAGCGCGAGTTCCAGCAGCTCGGGGCCCGGGTCCGCAAGGCGCTGGTCTTCGTCACGCACGACGTGCGCGAAGGACTCCTGCTCGGCACCCGCATCGCGCTGATGCGGTCCGGCCGGTTCGTCTTCCTCGGCACGCCCGACGAATTTCGCGGCTCCTCGCATCCCGAAGTGCGCGCCTTTCTCGAAGCCGCTTGAGGCTGCTCGAGTTCTACGCCCGCAACGCCCGTGAGGCACTCGGGCTCGCCGGTGAGCATCTCGTGCTCGTCGGCGTGTCCACGATCGTCGCCATCGCGCTCGGCGTACCGCTCGGCGTGCTGCTGACGCGCCGGCCCGGCTGGCGCCGGGCGGTGCTCGGTCTGGTCAACGTAGTGCAGACGATCCCCTCGCTCGCGCTGTTCGGGTTCCTCATCCCGCTGCCGCTGCTCGGAGGCATCGGGGCCCGGACCGCCATCGTGGCGCTGGTTCTCTATGCGCTGCTGCCGGTGGTACGCAATACCTACGCGGGGATTGCTGCGGTCGAGCCCGCGATCCGAGAGGCCGGCCGTGGCATGGGCATGACCGACGGCGAACTGCTCCGGATGGTCGAGCTGCCGCTCGCCGCGGGCGTGATCCTCGCCGGAATCCGCATCGCGACGGTCGTCGGAGTAGGAGTGGCGACGATCGCGGCCGCGGTCGGCGCCGGCGGTCTTGGCGTCTACATCTTCCGCGGCGTGGCAACCGTGGACAACACCCTCATTCTGGCCGGTGCGCTTCCCGCCGCGCTGATGGCGCTCACCGCCGACGCGGCGCTCGGCGCGCTCGAGCGGCGGCTCGGCCCGAGGGGGCGGTGAGGCCGCGCGCGGGTGCGCTCGCTCTCGTCAGCGCGCTCCTCGCCGGGGGGAGCTGCGTCAGGGGGGATCGCGTCGTCGTCGGGGCGAAGAATTTCACCGAGTCGGACCTGCTCGCGGAAATCGCGGCCCAGCAGATCGCGCGGCGCACGCGCCTTCCCGTCGAACGGCGGTTGCACTTGGGAGGGACCTTCGTGTGCCAGGCGGCGATCACGTCGGGTCAGATTGATGCGTACGTCGAGTACACGGGCACTGCCTACACCGCGATCCTCAAACATCCTGCCATCGCGGACCCGGACAGCGTGGCGCATGCCGTGCGGGACGAGTACAGGAGGAGATTCGCGCTCGAGTGGCTCCCGTCCTTCGGCTTCGACAACACCTTCGCGATCATCGTGCGGCGAGCCGACGCCACACGCGAGCATCTCCGCACAATCTCGGATCTCGCCCGCGTCGCGCCGCGCTGGAACGCGGCGTTCGGCTTCGAGTTTCTCGAGCGTCCAGACGGATTTGCGGGACTCGCGCGCCTGTACGGTCTGCGCTTCGCCGCGCCGCCGAACGCGATGGACCTGGGACTCACCTATCGAGCCCTGGCGCAAGGGCGCGCCGACGTGATCGCGGGAAATTCCACCGACGGCACGATCGAGGCGCTCGGTCTCGTCGTGCTCGCCGACGATCGTCACTACTTCCCGCCGTACGAAGCCGCCCCGGTCGTGCGCGCCGACCTGTTGCGCCGCCATCCGGAAGTGCGGGCGGCACTCGAAGAGCTGGGCGGCAAAATCTCGGACGCCGAGATGCGCCGGCTGAACGCACTCGTGGACGTGGAGCACCGCGACTTGGCGGTCGTGGCGCGCGAGTGGCTGGCATCTAACGTGCCGTGAGGTCGGGTCGCCTTCTCAGGGGAACGCTGAGGGGGAACGTTGCGCACCCCCGCTTGAGGGGTGAGGTTAGCCGATGGCCCCGATCCGTCCAGCCGCCCCCGATCCCCACACCGCTCTCCGAGAGCATCTCGTCGCCATGCTGCGTGGTGGCCACGCGCACGTGCTGTTTCGGGATGCCATCGCTGAGTGGCCGCCGAAGCTGCGTGGCGCGAAGCCGCCCGGGCAGCCGTTCACCCCGTGGCGGATCCTGGAGCATATCCGCATCACACAGTGGGATATCGTCGAATTCGCGAAGAGCGCGGCCCACGTGTCGCCTGAGTTTCCGGACGGCTATTGGCCGAAAGACGATGCGCCCCCCGATGGGAGCGCGTGGGACAAGAGCGTGGCGCAAATCGAGCGAGACGCGCGCGAGATGGAGCGTCTCGTGAATGATCCCGGCGTCGATCTCTTCGCGCGCTTCCCCCACGGCACCGGGCAAACGCTGCTGCGGGAAGCGTTCGTGCTCGCGACCCATACCTCGTACCATCTGGGTCAGCTCGTCTTGCTGCGCCGCCTGGTCGGGGCGTGGCCCGCCGGCGCCTAGCGTCTCCCGGCCGAAAGCTCCGCGAAGTCGGCGTCGCTCAGTTCCACGGCTGCAGCGAGGGCGTTTTCCTCGAGGTGCCGCACCCGCGACGTGCCCGCGATCGGCAGCATGACGGGCGAGCGCCGCAGCAGCCACGCCAGCGCGACCTGAGCGGGTGTCACCCGCAGCCGCTCCGCGATGCGAGCGAGCGGGCCGCCCGGGCGCGCGAGCGCTCCGGTTGCGAGCGGAAACCACGGCAGAAAACCGAGGCCCTCGCGCTCGCAGTAATCGACGACCGGCTCGGACGCGCGCTCCGTCACGTTGTATCGATTCTGCACCGATACGATCGGGACGAGACGGCGCGCGCGCTCGACCTCGGCCACCGTTACCTCGGAGAGCCCGAGGTGGCGGATCTTTCCCTCTTCCTGGAGCCGGCGCAGCGCGCCGAGCTGCTCGTCCAGTGGCACCGCGGGATCGATCCGGTGCAGTTGATAGAGATCGATACGCTCGAGCCTCAGACGGCGCAGGCTGCCGTCACATGCGGTGCGGAGGTGCTCCGGGCGGCCGTTTGGCTCCCATCGATTGGGGCCGGGGCGCTCGAGTCCGGCCTTGGTGGCGATCACGAGCCGCGGCGGGTAGGGATACAGCGCCTCCGCGATAAGACGCTCACTCACGCCGGGCCCGTAGGAGTCCGCCGTGTCGATGAGATCGATTCCGAGCTCGACGGCGCGTCGCAACACGGTGATCGCCTCGTCATGGTCGGCGGGCTCTCCCCAGACCCCGGGGCCGGTGAGCCGCATCGAGCCGAACCCCAGGCGATGCACGAGCAGATCCCGGCCCAGAAGCAAGGTGCCGCTCTGCGCAACGATAGGCTCCCCGATTGCCATGGAGAACGATACCCGCCGGGAGTCTCCGGTTCCCTGAGGCTTGGCAATATCCACCTCGCGGGTGAGATTCTAACGCACACCAAGCCTCAAAAAAGACCGGAAGGGGTGGCCCGTTGACCCGACTGCACCTGAAGTTCGGCATCGCGATCGTCTTCGCCGTGGCGGCGTGCCACAGTGACAGTCCGGTGCAGCCGCTCGCCGTCTGCACCGTCGCCAGCGCTCAGACCTTCACGCTCGCCGTAGGCGAGTACCGGACGATCGACCCGGCGACCAACTCGGGGTGCTTCGGCTTCCCTGCCAACGCCTCCGCCACCGACTCGGCCGAGTACCTCGTCATGCCGTGGTCCACCGCCGCCAAACCAGAAGACTCGACGAACTTCATCCTCACGGCGCCCGGCCGGCAGCCCACCGCGCGGGTGGTCACCGATCTCCGCCCGACCCCGCGGCGCTCGATTGCCCGGGAGTTCGATGCCTTCCGGCTGCGGGCGGAGCGGACGGGAAACTACGGCCGGGCGGCCCAACGCAGCGTGGCCGCCGCTGCCGCGCCTGCCGGGCCGACCCCCGGCACCTGCAACCCGACGACACAGGGCCAACTGTGCGCGTTCATCGTGTGCGATACCGTCACCTGCCAGACCACCCAACAAGTCGGCGCGCGGCTGGTGAAGCTCGGGACGCAAGTCGCCATCTTCGTTGACACCCTGGCGCCCGATAGCGCGGCGGGCGGTCTCTGGTCGGTGGACTACGACACGCTGCAAACCACGTTCGACACGCGGCTGTACCCGCTGAACGTGGCGACCTTCGGCGCTGTTTCGGACTTCGACGCGAACGGACACGTGATCGTCTTGATGACGCCGGTCGTGAATGCGCTCGTCTCGGTCCAGGAATGCAACACTCTCGGGTTCATTCTGGGGTTCTTCTTTGGGGGGGACTTGGACCCGCGGGTCCGGTTCAATTTCAACCGTGGCGAGATCTACTACTCGCTCGCCGCCGACGCAGCGGGGAAGTTCAGCTGCCCCCACGACCGCACCTCGGTCAAGCGGCTGTCCCCGCGCACGTTCGCGCACGAGTTCCAGCACATGATCAACTTCGCCCAGCACGCGGTGATACACACGACGACCGTGCCGGTGTCGGAAGAGGGCTGGCTCGACGAGGGCCTCTCGACCTACGCAGAGGAGGTTGCCGCGCACACGTACATCGATCCGGCCTATCCGAATAACCCTTTGCCGGACACCGTCAGGTATCGGCGCTTCCTGGTGTTCGGGGACATGTTCGACGCCTACAGCTACATGCAAGATCCACCGTCGAACTACCTCGAGATCCCCCAGGACCAGGGGTCCGTGGGGGAGATCGGGGCGAGCTGGCTCTTCGTCCGGTACCTGATGGATCACTACGGGCCCGGGCTCGCGGCGAAGCTCGTCCAGACCACCCTGTATGGATCCGCGAATATCGCGGTGCAGACGGGACAGGACTTCCCGACGCTCGTCTCGCGCTGGGCGCTCGCGAATTACGTGAGCGACATGCCAGGCTTCCCGACAGCGCCCGAGCTCAAATACACGTCGTGGCAGTTCCGCACCGTGTTCGACACGTTGCGCACCAGCGTGCGGCAGCCTCCATTCAGCGACTCGACCGATTTCGATCCCATATGGCCTCTCGCCCCGACGCCGCTTTCGGCAAGCACCTTTTTCCTCAACGGGACGCTGCGGTCGGGGACGGGCTACTACATGACCGCCGTGCAGAAGCCGCTCGACCCCGCGTTCTCCCTGCTGTTCAGCTCGCCGACCTTTACGGCGCTCCCGGCTCGCAGCGGCCCGCGGCTCATCATCCTCCGGTTGCGTTGACGCGCGCGGTCGCGGCGCTCCTCGCAGGTCTGGCGCTCGTCGCCGCGCCGCTCGGTGCGCAGGGCCGCGCGCGCACCGAAGCGCCGCCGTCGGTCCTGCGGCAGCTCGACGCCGCCGCCCAGGCGCTCGCGCGTCGCGTCTCCCCCTCGATCGTGCAGGTGGTCGTCACGGCGCTCTCGTCCGGAGACGCGCCGCACCAGGGGGGCGCGCTCGAGCGGCAGCGGTTGATCGGGTCGGGTGTGATCGTGGACCAGAGCGGCTACATCGTGACCAATGCGCACGTGGTGAGCGGGGCGGAGCGCGTGCGCATCGCCTTCACCGTGTCCCCCGGGCCCACGGAGAGCTCGCGGCCGCTGATCGGCCCGGTTCGCGAAGCGCGCCTCATCGGCGTGGACAACGAAACCGAGCTCGCCGTGCTCAAGGTGGACACCACGGGCCTCACCCCGCTGCCGTTCGGTGACTCCGATCAGCTTCGCAAAGGCCAGATCGTGTTCGCCTTCGGGAGTCCGGCCGGGCTCACCAATTCGATGTCCATGGGCGTCGTGAGCGCGGTGGCGCGCGAGGTCGACCCCGCGCGGCCGGTGGTGTTCATCCAGACGGATGCGTCAATCAATCCCGGCAACTCGGGCGGCGCTCTGGTGGACGCCGACGGCGCGCTGGTGGGCATCAACACGTTCATCCTGAGCCAGAGCGGGGGCAGCGAGGGGCTGGGGTTCGCGATCCCGAGCGGCATCGTGCGGCTGGTGTACGAGCAGCTGCGGGCCTACGGGCACGTGCACCGGGGCATCATCGGCGTGCGGGCCGACGAGGTGTCACCGCTCTTCGCCGGAGCCCTCGGCCTCCCGCAGAGCTGGGGCCTGATCATCGCCGACGTGGCACCCGGCAGCCCGGCGAGCGTCGCGGGTCTGCAGATCGGGGACCTCGTCGTGGCGTTGAACGGCAAGCCCGTGGGAAGCTTGGCGGAGTTCGTGACCGAAGTGACGGTGCGCAATATCGGCAAGTCGGTGCGGCTCGAGCTGCTGCGCGGGACCCAGCGCCTGACGGTAGAGATTCCGGTACTCGAGCGGCGGGACAGCCTGGACCGCCTGGTGGCGAGTCTCGATCCGGAGAAGAACCTCGTCGCGAGAATCGGGATTCTGGGGGTCACCATCGATCCCGCGGCGGGGGGGTCCTTTCCACCCGTCCGCATTCCCTCGGGCGTGATCGTCGTCGCCCGAGCGCTGTACGCGGGCGGCATCGAAACGGGACTTCAGCCGGGCGACGTGATCCACAGCGTGAACCGCACGGCCATCACGAGCCTCGACGAGCTACGCCAGGCGCTGGCTCGGCTGAAGGGGGGCGACGCGGCGGTCTTGCAGATCGAGCGGCAAGGCGCGTTCATGTACCTGCCGTTCGAGCTCGAATAGCTCTCCCTCCCCCCGGATCAGGGGAGCCCCAGCAACTTGTGCGTCTGCAGGCTCAGTCTCCAGCGCGGATGATCGAGGCAGTAGCGCACCGCGAGCTCCGTGTTGTGGGCCGCCTCGGGGCCGTCCATGGGCTGAAGAAGAAACTGCCGGAAGGCGAGCGTCTCGAGGCTCGCGGGATCGAGCCCCGGCTGGGGGAAGACGAGCTTCAGCTCGTCGCCTGAGGCGAGCACGAGCTCGGCCCCCGCCTTCGGGCTGACACAGATCCAATCGATTCCGGGCGGCGGGGGCAGCGTGCCGTTGGTCTCGATCGCGACGGCGAACCCGGCCTCGTGCAACGCCGTCACGAGCGACGGGTCGAGCTGGAGCAGCGGCTCGCCGCCGGTACAGACGACGAACCCGCGCGTGGTGGGCACACCGGCGTTCGGCCAGGCTGCCGCGACGGCTCGGGCGAGAAGCCCGGCGGTCTCGAAGCGGCCTCCCCCCGGTCCGTCCGTGCCGACGAAGTCCGTGTCGCAGAAGCTGCACGTCGCCGCTGCACGGTCCGCTTCGCGGCCCGACCAGAGGTTGCAGCCCGCGAATCGCAGGAACACCGCGGGGCGTCCCACATTCGTTCCCTCACCCTGAAGCGTGTAGTAGATCTCCTTCACCGCGTAGCTCACTCGCGCACCCCTGCTGCCTCGTACCGAATCGGATCCCGCAGGCCGGCCTCGGCGAAGCCCTTGAGGCGCAGCAAGCACGCATCGCAGCGGCCGCACGCTGCGCCGGTGGGGGACGGATCGTAGCAGCTCGAGGTGAGCGCATAGTCCACGCCGAGGGCGGTTCCGGTCTCGATGATCTGGCGTTTCGTGAGCGCGATCAGCGGCGTGTGGATGCGGAGCCGGCGCCCTCCTTCCACGCCGGCCCGCGTCGCGAGATCGGCCATCGCCTGAAACGCGGCGATGTACTCCGGGCGGCAGTCCGGATAGCCGCTGTAGTCGAGTGCGTTGACGCCGATGAAGATGTCGTTCGCCCCGAGCACTTCGGCCCACGCGAGCGCGAACGCGAGGAAGATCGTATTGCGCGCCGGGACGTAGGTGACCGGGATCCCTCGCGACAAATCTTCGGGTGCGCGGTCCTTGGGGACGGCGATGTCGTCGGTGAGCGCGGAGCCGCCGAACTGTCGCAGGTCGAGATCGACGACTTCATGGCGGCGGACGTGCAGCGCGCGAGCCACGCGGCGCGCCGCATCGAGCTCCGCTGCGTGGCGCTGCCCGTACCGGAAGGTCAGCGCGGCAGGATCGAATCCCTGGTGCCGTGCCATGGCCAGCGCGGTCGTCGAATCGATGCCGCCGCTCAACAGCACGACGGCGGGGGGGGCGTGGTCGGTCATCGGGATGAGCGGGTCGGCAGGTGGTTCATTACGTTAGGGATAAGGTATACACCCATGACCTCACACGAGTCGCGGCTGCCGCTTCCCCGGACCGGGCCGCTCCCCCGTCCCACGAATCCGACGGAGGCGCGGGAGTACCTGAAGGCCGAGGCATTTCCCGCACCCGACGTCCAGAGGGTGACGCTGGCGGCCACCGAGTTCACGTCGATCTGCCCCCGCACGGGGCAGCCAGACTTCGGAACGGTCACGATCGAGTACGCGCCTGAGAAGCGCTGTCTCGAGTCGAAGGCGCTCAAGTTCTACCTCTGGTCGTACCGGGATGAAGGGGCGTTCTGCGAAACGCTCGCGGCCCGCATCGCGGACGACGTCGTGTACGCCATCGAGCCCCGCTCGGTGCGGGTGCAGGTCAATCAGAACGTGCGGGGAGGGATCACTGTGCTCGCGGTTGCGGAGCGAGTCGGCTAGAGCGCGATTCGGAAGGCGATTCCCGATGGGAGCGGCACGGCATGGATCCTCCAGCGCCGCTCGATGATCTGGGCCGACGTGATCCCGAGCGCGGCCCCCGCCATCACGTCAGTCAGCCAATGCTCGTTGTCGTTGATGCGCGACCAGCCGGTTCCGGCGGCCACGGCCATGAGCGCGACGGTGGCCCAGGGCCGCCGGATCTCGTCGGCGAGGGACGTCGCCAGTGCAAAGGCCATCGTCGTGTGGCCCGACGGGAACGCGCTAGCCCCCGAAAACGGCTTCAGGACGTACTGCTCCTCCGTCTGAATCGGCCGCTGTCGTCCTACCACGAATTTCGTGGTCGTCACGAGGACGCCGGCGACGGCGAGCGACCCGGCGATCCGCGCCGCCGCGTGACGGAGCGGAGCTCGCCGGCTCAGCACCCCGGAGAGGAAGAGGACGCCGGGGATGGTGACGAACACCTCCGGTTGCCCCATCCGGCGCACGACGGATGCCGCGTTGTCGCCCGTTTGCGACCGGCTATTCTGAATGGCGCGTCGCAAGCCCTCGTCCAAGAGCGACGTCACCGCGATCGTGCCGAACGTGGCGGCGCCTTCCCACCACTGCAGGACCGACGACGCCGTCCGGGGCGGCGGCCCGAGCGCTTGGGCGTGGAGCGCCCCACCCGCGTTGCAGGCGATTCCGACCAAAAGGAGCAGAGAGCGGTTCACTACGCGGTTCACTACAGGGATGTCGTTCGCACTACTTGTGCCGGAACGTAATTCGTCCCCGCGTCAGATCGTACGGCGAGACGGAAAGTGTGACCCGGTCTCCCGCGAGCACGCGGATGCGAAAGCGCCGCATCCTGCCGGCCATGGTGGCCAGCACGTGGTGTCCGTTGGTCAGGAGGACGCGGAATGTGGCATTGCGCAGCACTTCGGCCACCGTGCCTTCCATCTCGATCGCTTCTTCTTTGGGCATGAGCGGATCCGGTCAGAGCCGTTGGTGCAGTGAGAAAATGCGAAGGCGGGAGCGGCGACCCGGCCGCGTCCCGCCTTCAAGTTCTGTACGAAAGACTAATACGAGCTACGCACGGAGTCAAACGAGGGATTAACTCCGCCTTTCAGAGCCGGACGCTGATCGCTTCGTCGCGCAGTCGGTGTCGCAGAAGCGGATGGGTGGACCAGACGTACCATCCCATACACGCGACCGCGACGATATTCGCTACGAAGATGGATTCCACGCCGAGGGCGCCCATCACCCACTGCGCGCCGAGCGCCACCGTCGAGAACGCCACGGCCTCGAGCACGATCGCCGCCAGGACCGCGAGCAACAGCATGGACGGCGCGCGCTCGATCCCTTCCGCCAACGCGACGAAGATGACGCCCGCGACCACGAAGGCAGCGACGTGGAACACGGTGTAGGCGGCCACGATCCCCAGATTCACTGAAATGTCCGCGGCGCTGGTCGCTCCGAGGAGCGCGGAGCCGAGCGCTCCTGCGGTCCGGAACGGCTGGCCGGTGACGAGGTCGAGCACGAAGAACCAGGCCGCGACCGCGGCCGCGCCGACGAGACCGGTGAGCACGCCGCGCGCGAGCGACGGATATCGCTTGAGCACGGCCAGTCCGAGCGGCCGGTCCTCGCGCATCGCCCGGTGCAGGTAGGCCATCAACACGATCCCCGACAACAGATTCGCGCCGACGACGTGGCGCCACGCCACGACCGCCGAGGGCGGCACGCCTCCCAGGAAGAGTCCCGCGTAGAACACGCACTCCTGCACCGCGATTCCGAAAATCACTCCCCACAGGAGCGCCGGACGGAGCTGCAGTGCGTCCAACGCCCACGCCGCCGTGATGCCGAGGCAGGCGAACACGCCGAAATGGATCACGGTGTACACCGCGACGAGCGGCGGTGTGGCTGCGGCGGCGGCGTGATGCGACAGTGTGGCCGCCAGCGCCGCCGGTGTCTGGAACGGTTGCCCTGCCAGAAGGTCCACGACGAAAAACCAGAGTGCGACGACCAAGCCGGCGAGCAATCCGCCGGCGATACCATGAGCCAGCAGCTGATTGGTGGGTCGTTTCATGACTTGTCCCTCTCGCTTTCGTGCCAGGGGCCGGTCTCGGCCCGTGTCCGCTATCATACGCCTCAGCCCAGATTTGTGACACGCGCGAAAGTATCGAGATATGGGCTACCACTTATGCGACGAAGGGTTCTGAGTTAGTTTGTGCATGTATTGCACGTATTTCGTTACATTTATAGCATATCAACGGCTGACCCCTTGCAGGATGTAGCACTATCCGTGCATATTTTGCAGGAAGATCAAGCTATGCCGCACCTGTTCGGTTTCCCGAAATCCGGGACGATGGCCGCCGTTCGCGAAACCGTGCAGAGTGTGCACAATTTCGCGATCGAATTTGCTGAGATCGCCAAACAGGGCTTAATTGACGCTCGCCCCGTTGCACTTCGACGCCCAACGCGCTGAAGCCATTGAACCAGGGAGATCCGATGCCTCGGAGGACGCATACTCTATGACCGCCACAGCGAAGCCAACCACCGCCCGGCGGGGCGTTAAAACCGCCGGCAGCCCGGCCGAGGTCATCCGGCGCGCAGGGGAAGCGGGAGTGCAGGTCGTCGATCTGCGATTCACCGATCTGCCGGGAACGTGGCAACACTTCTCGATCCCCGTCGGCGAGATGTCGGAAGACTTGTTCGCCGAAGGCATCGGGTTCGACGGCTCGTCCATTCGCGGCTTTCAGGCGATCAACGAGAGTGACATGTTGCTCATGCCCGATCCCGCGACGGCGTTCGTCGACCCCTGTCTGGAGGTGCCGACGCTCTCGATCGCGTGCGACATCGTGGACCCTATCTCCGGCGCGCGCTACTCACGCGATCCGCGTTATGTGGCGCAAAAGGCGGAGCAGTACCTCGGGAAGACGGGCGTCGCGACTACTGCTTACTTCGGTCCTGAGGCCGAGTTCTACATCTTCAACTCGGCGCGCTACGACCAGAACGCGCACTCGGGCTACTACTTCATCGACTCCGAAGAGGGCATCTGGAACTCCGGGCAGGAGAACAACGGGGCGCCGAACCTGGGGCATCGCCCGCGGCACAAGGAGGGCTACTTCCCGTGCCCGCCGACCGACCGGCTCCAGGACCTGCGCTCGAAGATCATGCTGGCGCTCATCGCGTCCGGGATCGACGTCGAGGTCCATCATCACGAAGTCGGCACTGCGGGTCAGACGGAAATCGACATGCGATTCGGTACGCTGACCCGCATGGCCGATCAACTGATGATGTACAAGTACGTGGTGAAGAACGTGTGCAGGCAAAACGGCTACACGGCGACGTTCATGCCGAAGCCGATGTACGGCGACAATGGTTCCGGCATGCACGTCCATATGAGCCTGTGGCAGGACCAGAAGCCGTTGTTCTTCGATGCCAAGGGCTATGCGTTGCTCTCGGACATGGCGCGCTACTACATCGGTGGCCTGATCAAGCACGCGGGGGCTCTTCTCGCGTTCGCCGCGCCGACGACGAACAGCTATCGCCGGCTGGTGCCGGGCTACGAGGCGCCGATCAACCTGATGTACTCGGCGCGCAACCGCTCGGCGATCTGCCGGATCCCGATGTACTCCAAGTCGCCGAAGTCCAAGCGTATCGAGTTCCGTGCCCCCGATCCGTCGAGCAATCCGTACCTCACGTTCGCGCCGCTGCTCATGGCCGGTCTCGACGGCGTCAAGAACAAGATCGAGCCGCCGAAGCCGATGGACGTGGATCTGTACGAGCTCGAGCCGGCGGAGCGCAAGCACGTGAAGAATACGCCGGGATCGCTGCAGGAGTCGTTGGCGGCGCTCGAAGCCGACAATGCGTTCCTACTCGAGGGCGGAGTCTTCACGCCCGACTTGATTGAGACGTGGGTGTCCTACAAGCGCGCCAAGGAAGTGGACCCCGTGGCGCTGCGGCCCCATCCGTACGAGTTCTTCCTATACTACGACGTCTGATCTCGACGGGCGATGAGGCGGCCGGGAAGCTCCGGCCGCCTCATCGCCCCGTCTCCGATGTAGATTCGGTGCCGACATGACCGCCACGATCGACAAGACCACCGGCGCCACCAAGCGGGACATCCTGAAGCTGTGCCACGATCAGGGCGTGGCGTTCCTGCGCCTGCAATTCACCGACATCCTGGGCGTCAACAAGAACTTCGAGGTGCCGGAGAGCCAGTTCGACAAGGCGCTCGCCGGCGACATCCGGTTCGACGGCTCCGCGATCGAAGGCTTCGTCCGCATCGAAGAGTCCGACATGGTGCTGAAGCCGGACCTCGACACGTTCCGGATTCTCCCGTCGGACGACGAGGGGGGACGCGTCGCCCGGCTGCTGTGCGACATCTATAACCCCGACGGCACGCCCTTCGCGGGATGCCCGCGCCAGACGCTCCGCCGCCAGATCGCGCGGGCGGAGGCACTGGGCTACGCCGTGATGGTCGGCGTGGAAGCGGAGTTCTACATCTTCCGTCTCGACGCGGACGGCAAGCCCACCACGCAGACGCACGACAGCGGGGGGTACTTCGACCTCACGCCCGTGGACCGGGCCGAGGAAATTCGCCGGCTCATCGTGCGGGACCTGGTGTCGATGGGCTTCGAGGTCGAGGGCGGACATCACGAAGTCGCGCCGGGGCAGCACGAGATCGACTTTCGCTACGCGACCGCGCTCGAGACCGCCGACAACCTGGCGACCTTCAAGTTCGTCGTCCGGCACGTCGCGTACCGCCGCGGCTATCTCGCCACGTTCATGCCCCAGCCGATCTTCGGGCAGGCGGGCTCGGGCATGCACACGAGCCATTCGCTGTTCCAGAAGACGAAGAATGCCTTTCATGACGCGAAGGCGCAGTGGGAGCTATCCGAGGTCGCGCTGCAGTACATCGCGGGCCTGCTGAAGCATGCCCGCGGCTTCTGTGCGGTCACGAATCCGCTGGTGAACAGCTACAAGCGCCTCGTGCCCGGCTATGAGGCGCCGGTGCACGTCGCGTGGTCGATGCGGAACCGCTCGCCGCTGATCCGCATTCCCGAGCGCCGCGACGTGGGTACGCGCTGCGAGCTGCGCATGCCCGATCCGTCGGCGGATCCCTACCTGTCGCTCACCGTACAGATCGCCGCGGGCTTGGACGGGCTGGAGCAGCGTTACACGCCGCCCGATCCCGTGAACAAGAACATCTTCGAGATGAGCTACCGCGAGCGGCGGCACTACCGCATCGACGATCTGCCGCGCGACCTTCACGAAGCGCTCGAGTATCTGGAGAAAGACGACGTGGTGCGCGCCGCCCTGGGCGAGCACATCTACGCGCGCTTCATCGAAGCGAAACAGCGCGAATGGCAGGAGTACATCGGGCGCGTCAGCGAGTGGGAGCTGGAGCGGTACCTCGGACTCTATTGAAGCGGTGTGGTGTGTGATGCGTGGCCCCATCCCTGCCACCACGCACCACACACCACGTACAACGCACTGGCACTAAGCAATACGCACGACGTTACGTCGCATCAGTCAGAACTGATACGCGACGCCCACGGCGACCGTGAACTGCGTGCTGTTTCCGTTGAAAGCCGGAAGATTGGAATGGTCGTAGCGCACCTCCGGTCGGATGAGGGCCCCCGGCCAAGTGCGGATATTCAGCGTCGCGGTCGCACTCCAGAACTTCTGCCCCGTGTTGGCGGGGAAGCCGAGAAACCCGTTCGAGCGGGCCCCGTTCTCGTCGTTCACATAGTCCCAGCGCAAGGCTAGCCCGGCAGACGGGCTCGGGTCGTAGGTCACCCAAACTCCCAGCGCCGACCATTTGGCGTCCATCGTCGGATCGGGAAGAGCGGGATTGGCCTGCTCCTTCCCGTAGTCTCCCTGCACCCACCACGCCATCTTGCCGAACTTCCGCCAGATCAACGCTTCGCCGCCGTAGCGCATGGAGGTGTCGTTCGCCGCCTCCTCGGGACCCAGGAATCCCACGAGGGCGATCGAGGTGAGCGTGTCCGGGTACAGCCCCACGCGTCCCATGAACGACTTGTGGTGGTTGTTGTCGTGGACCAGGTCCCAGCCGTTGAACACCCGGAGCTGCATGTCCACGTGCGCGTTGAATTTCGTTTCAAGACTCACCCCGAGCTGGGTGAAATTCTCGACGTAGATGAACTGGTTGCCTTCCGACCAGTTGGGGTTGGCGACGGTCTCGATCACCTCGAGGCCAAACAGGGTGGGAATGCGGCCCGCCTTGAACTGGATCCCGTTCCCGCTCCCGGTCGGCAGGTTGAAGGTCACGTAGAGATGCGGAATGTCGCCCTGGCTGCCGAGGTCGAATCCGCCCGACTTGATCAGCGTGGCATCCTGACCAAACAACACTTCGGCGTGGAACCCGGCGCTCACCTTCGCTGG
>JBGPIJ010000008.1:0-24177 GCA_041484865.1 Gemmatimonadota bacterium | reverse complement strand
CCGAACGAGACGGCTACTTCTACGGCCGCGGCTCGAGCGACATCAAGGACATGGCGGCGATCTGGGTCGCCACGCTGATTCGCCTCAAGCGGGAAGGCTTTGTCCCCGATCGCGACATCATCGTGGCGCTCACGGCCGGGGAAGAGTCGGGGGGAGCGGTCGACAACGGCGTGCAATGGCTGATCGCGCACCGCCGCGATCTGATCGACGCGGCCTACTGCATCAACGGCGATGCCGGCGATCCCCTCGAGCGGAACGGGACGAAATTCGCGCGCACGGTCGAGGCGAGCGAGAAGGTCTATCACGATCTCGAAGTCGTCACGCACGACAAGGGCGGGCACTCGTCCCAGCCCACCTCCGGCAACGCGATCTACCGCCTGGCGCGGGCGCTCGAGCGGCTCGCCGCGTATCGCTTTCCCGTGAGCCTGAAACGAGGTGACGCGGGCGTACTTCACGGCCGTGGCGCCGACGCAGCCCGAGAGCGTCGCCACGCTGATCCGCGCCGTGCTCGCCACGCCTCCGGACACCGCCGCCGCCACGCGGCTTTCAGGCATGGCGCCGATCCTGAACGCGACGCTCCGCACCACCTGCGTGGCGACGCGCATCGAAGGCGGGCACGCCAACAACGCCCTCCCCCAGACGGCTCGCGCGGTGGTGAACTGCCGTGTGCTGCCGCAGGACCAGCCCGACGCGGTGCTCGACACCCTGCGGCGCGTGATTGCCGACAGCGCGGTGATCGTGTCGGCCCTGGACAGCGCCGTGCTGTCGCCGCCCTCGCCGCTGCTCCCCGAAGTGCTCGCCCCCATCGCCCGGATCACGCGGGAGCTGTGGGGCGACGTGCCCGTGGTGCCGAACATGGAGACCGGGGCCACCGACGGGATTTATCTCCGCAACATCGGCATGCCGGTGTTCGGGGTCTCGGGGGTGTTTCTCGACGTGGACGACATCCGCGCGCACGGGCGCGACGAGCGCATCGGGGTGCGCCAGTTCTACGATGGCGCGGAGTTCTCGTACCGCCTCGTAAAGGCCTTGGGTCAATAAAGTTGCACGACCGCCCCTTGCTTGCGAAATTTTTCACAAGCGGATAGGTTTTGCCCCGTGCATAGCCAGCCGGGTCCGTGGCGCTACGCCGGCCTCGGAATCCAACTTGCAGTCACCATCCTCGTGGGTGTCCTGGCGGGGCGGTGGTTGGATCGGAAGGTTGGCACCGACGGCATCTTCACGATCGTCGGCGCGTTGCTCGGCTTCGGCGGCACGCTCTACTCCCTCGTGCGCGACCTCGGAACCACGGACAAGGACAGGCACCAGTGACGGTCGGCGGTCGGTACGTCCTCGGGATCGGCGCGGTTGCCACGGCGACCGTCGCCCTGAGCGTGCCGCTCGCGCCCGCCGCGCGCTCCGGTGTCTGGGCCGCGCTCGGGGCGGCGCTCGCCGTCCAGGGCCCGCTTGGCTGGTGGCTCGTGCGCGCGATCGGCAGCGAGCGGTTCCTCCTCGTCTGGGCCGTCGGGATCGCGGCGCGGCTCGCGACACTGACGCTCGCGGCACTCGTCGTCGCGCCCTGGCTCGGACTCGCGCTCGCGCCTACCCTGTTTACGCTCGCGGGAGTATTGATGGCGTTCGTCGCGGTCGAAGCGATCGCCGTCGGAACCGGACGGCAGGGAGCGGCGGCGTGAAGCGGATCGTCGCGCTGCTCGCGGTGCTCTGCGCCCTCGCGGCGGGAAGCGCGCTCGCGCAGGAGCCGGCGCCCGCCGCGCCGTCCCGCGAAATCGACATCATGCATCACCTCGGCGACTCGCACGCGATCGAGCTCCCCTGGTGGCCCGCTCCATACGCCCACGAGATCGAGCTGCCACGCTTCGCGCCGATCCACGTCGGATCCTTCGTCATCGATCTCTCTCCCACAAAGCACGCGGTGTTTCTGACCCTCGCGGCGCTGCTCGTGGCAATCGTGATGCTGTACACCTCGAGCGCGGTGGCGCGCGCCCAGGCGAAGGGACGGCCGCCGCGCGGCTTCGCCGGGGCGATGGAAGCAATGGTGCTCTACATCCGGGGCGAGGTGATCCTGCCGAACGTCGGGCCGCACGGCGAAGGCTACGTGAACTATCTGCTCACGGTCTTCTTCTTCCTGCTTGCCTGCAACCTGCTCGGCCTGCTGCCGTGGAGCGCCACGCCGACCGCGAACATCGCGGTCACCGGCGCCATGGCGTTCCTGTCGCTCTGCGTGATCGAGATCTCGGGGATGCGCTCGCGCGGGCTGAAGGGGTACCTGAGCACGATCTTCTATCTGCCCCATGGATTGCCGACGGCGCTGAAGCCGGTGATGCTCGTCATCATGACGCCGATCGAGATCATCGGGAAGCTCGCCAAGCCGTTCGCCCTCGCCGTCCGGTTGTTCGCCAACATGACGGCGGGCCATGTCGTGGTGCTGGCGCTGATCGGTCTGACCTTCTTTTTCGAGAGTTACTTGGTGGGCGCGGCGGCCTCGGTTATGGCGACCGGGATCATGGTGCTCGAGCTGTTCGTCGCGTTCCTGCAGGCGTTCGTGTTCACGCTCCTCACCTCGGTGTTCATCGGGCTGATGCGCGCGGAGCACTAAAACGATTCGCAGTACGGCCGGCCGCGGGCGCTCGCGTTGCCGGTCGAGGTAGGCCGCCCTCGTCACCGGGGCGGACGAAGCCCGCCGGTCCTATGGGGACCACGTCGCGGGCAGCCGTTCTGGTGCCGGTCCTGGGAGAACCGGCGCGGGCGGTGGGCGCCGCATCACCACCTTGGTCTCCCGTTCTACCTGAGGAGCTCGACATGCTGCATATGCTCGCCCTGCTGCAGGCGGTGCCGGACGCCGGCGCTGGCAAAGGATACGCGCTGATCGGCGCGGGACTCGCCGCGGGCCTCGCCGTACTCGGCGCCGGCATCGGCATCGGCCGGATCGGCGGCCAGGCCGTCGAGGGAATGGCCCGCCAGCCGGACAACAGCGCACGGATTCAGACCGCGATGATCATCGCGGCGGCGCAGGTCGAAGGGGTGGCGCTGTTCGCCGCCGTGGTCGCGTTCGTGATGCAGGGGAAGGTCACTTTCTAACGGGGGTGCGGTGGCCGCGGTGTCCCGCAGGGGCGCCGCGGCGCCGCTCCACGAGGTCCGCATGAGTACATCGCTCTGGCTCGCCGTCCTGGCCGCCGAAGGGCCGCCACCCAGCCCGCTGACCGTCAATGGCGGCCTGGTGCTGTGGACGCTCGTCGTTTTCGCCCTGCTCTTGTTCCTGCTGAAAAAGAGCGCTTGGCCTGTGCTGCTCGGCGCGGTGCGGGATCGGGAGCGCCGCCTGGAGGAGCAGATCGCCGAGGCGGAGAAGAGCCGCGCCGAGGCACGCGAGATGTTGGAGCAGCACAAGGCGCTGCTCGCCGGGGCGAATCAGGAAGCGCTGGAGATCCTGGCGAAGGCGCGCGTCGCGGCGGAGAAGGACCGCGAGGCGCAGCTCGGCAGGGCGCGGCAGGAGGCGGAAGCGCTGCTCGCGCGGGCCAGAAATGAAATCAAGGCCGAGGGGGAGAAGGCCGTGCAGGACCTGCGGCGCGAGGCGGTCGATCTATCGCTTGCGGCGGCGGCCAAGCTGCTCGAGGCGAAGCTCGACTCCGAGGCAAACCGCCGGATCGTCACCGAATATCTGGCGACGCTCGAGCAGCCGCGGTGAAAGGGACCACGATCGCCCGGAACTACGCCGAGGCGTTGTTCCTTGCGGGTGAGGCGCAGGGCGATGGCGCGCTCGAGCGCTATGGCGCGCTGATCGAGGCCGTCGCGGGCGCGATCCAAGCGGACGAGCACATCGCGGTCGCACTCGATTCGCCCCGCGTCGCGAAGGCGACCAAGGCCAAGCTGCTCGCCGACGCCCTGAGCGACATCGCGCCGCTCGAGTTCGTGCGGTTTCTGCAATCGGTGGTACACCGGGGGCGGCAGGGACTGCTTCTCGAAATGGCGCAGGAATACTTCCTGCTGCTCGACGTGAAGCGGAACCGCGTCCACGCCGGGATCACCCTGGCGATGGCCCCCGATGGGAAGCTCGAGCAGCAGATTGTGGAACGCCTGTCCAAGATCGTCGGCAGAGAGGTGCGCCCGCACTTCCGCACCGACCCCGGCATTCTCGGCGGCATCGTCGTGCGCGTCGGTGACCGTATCTACGACGGGTCGCTGCGCCGCCGCCTCGCCACCCTGCGGCGCCGGATGCTCGGCGGCAGCTAGTCGGCGCTAGAAGCGCCAGCGGACGCCGCCCGCTACCCCGCGGCGCCACAACGGCCGCAGCTCGAACCGTGACGGCAGTTCGTCCTGGGTGAACGCCGACCCGGAGAGCGCCAGGGCGGTTCGCACCGAGCCCGTGACCCTCGCGCCGAGCGGCCATTCCAGCGACAGGCCGGTGTGGGCGCCCACTCGCGTGTGGCTCGTTTCACCATCCGGCAACCAGATATCGAAGAGCGGCCCGAGGTGCGCCCGGACCGCGACACCTCCGCCGGTTCGCGCGAGGCGCAGGCTCACCTCCGGGGCGATCTCCCAGAAGGCCAGCAGACTCTTGGCCACGAACGCGGTCGCGTCCGATTCCAGCGCGAGGCCGGGGCTCCCGTGGAACACGCTGACGGCGACGCCCCATTTTGCCCAGCGGCGCTCAACGTCCGCCTGGACGGTCGTGGCGTGATAGGGCCGAAAGTCGGCCGGGGGGGTGGCGCCGCTCGTGTCGTGCGAGGCTCCGCTGAAGGCGATCGCGCCCGTTTCGAGGCGCACGCTCCATTGCGCGAACGCTGCTCCAGGGAAACAGGCCAGCAGGCACAACAGCACTAGCGAGCGACGCATGACGGTCCTCCGCGTGTGTGATGATCAGTGCATCTCGAGCTTGATCCAACCGTTCGTGACGTTGTCCGGTCCCTTCACGATCCAGTTGAACCCGGGGTGGAACTCGTTCGCGATGCTGTCCCGCACCGCGTTGCCGACGAGCTCGTCGTTGGTGTTGATGAGCGACGCGACCGCGCTGAGCAGGGTCTGCGCGGCTTGGGCAAACTTCCAGTTCATGAGGCTGTCCCGTCCCGCCGTGAGCGCCCGGTTCAACGCGTCGACGGTGGCCGCAGCGCGCTGGAAATCCGTGGGATTCGTCTTGATCTCGCACGCCGTGTCGTCATCCTCCACCACGTACACCCGCACGTTCTGGTTGGGGTGGGCTTTCTTGTAGGCGTCGAGCTGGGCCTGGCTATAGAGCATCACGCTCCCGTTCCAATCGAGGTCGTTCTGGTCGAAGTAGGAAGGTTGCGCCTGCTCCTCCCCGGCGCACTGGTAGTCGTGCAGGGAGTCGGTCTGGTCTTTCTGGCCGAGGATGTGAACCTCAAACTCGGGGCTACCTTTCAACCAACCCTCAAATGTTTGCGTGAAGTGGGCTTGGGTCATGTACAACCCGGGCGCCGGCGTGAGAGGGGGCGGCGGGTCGCCGTTGCCGCCGCCCCCGCACTTCGTGTAGCACAGCATCAGACTCGGAGCAATCGAAAAGTCGGTCTCGACCGGGACGAGGGCTAGAACGGGAGTCTTGGGTGGTGTGCGGGGGTCGAGCACGCGGCGCACACCGGCGGTATCAAAGGCGATCGGAGCGTCGTGATCGCCGATCGCGGTCGCCACCAGCACGTTCCCGTCGCCGGTCCACGCGGCGCGATGCGCCGGGACGGGCAGGTAGAGCTCGAGCGGAATCGCCGCGTCGGCCGTGCGCCCGATATCCGCCGCCGGCATCGCGGCTCCGGCGGCGACCGCGTGCATCTCGCGCTCCCCGTCGGCGTGCAGGAAGCGCTGGAGGTGAATCTTGTGCTCGCGATAGGCAGACCCGTCGAGCCTAGCCTTGAGTCGCGCGCGCAGGGCAGGTGAGCGGAGCGCGCGCGCCAGGGCGCGCGCCAGCGTTTCGGGCGGTCCACTCGCGGCGCGGGCGACCTGGGCGCGCGCGACCGTTTGTCCGGTGCGTGGCGCGACCGACCGATCGGTGCAGGCACTGAGCAGAAGGGCGGCGAACAGAACGGCGTGGTGGAGTGGCTTGCGGCGCATGACGCCTCCTCGGCTGGAGTTCGGCCGACGCCACGGACGCGTTGCGTCGGCCGGCCAAAATGCGGAGGGTCGGATGCGCGTCGGGCCACGGAATCGCGCGTGCGCCACCGAAAAGACGCCGTGCTTCCCCGCGCTCGACCGGGCGTGGTAGCTTTGCTCACCTCATGCTTCCGATTCTGTTGCAGTTGCTCTCCGTGGACACGAGCGGGTACTGGCAGCAGCAGGTGGCGTATCGGATCGCGGCCCGGCTCGACGAGCCGAGCGGCGTCTTGAGCGGTCATGTGCACGTCGTGTACGTCAACCATTCGCCGGACACGCTGCGCGACTTCTATGTCCATCAATACCTGAACGCCTTCCGGCCCGGATCCCGCTGGGCCATGGCGGACAGCGCTGAAGGACAGGAGCGGTTTCAGCATCTCCGCGATCCCGACTACGCGTTCGAGCGAATGACGACCGCGCGCGTGGGGGGTCGCGAGGGTCTGCCGGACTACCCCTACGCGCCCGATTCCACGGTTGCGCACTGGCGGCTCGAACGACCGCTCGCCCCTGGAGACTCGCTCACCGCGGACATCGAGTGGCAGGCCCGCCCGTCGACCGTGCCGCGGCGCCAGGGACGGCAGGGAAGACGCTTCGACTTCGCGCAGTGGTATCCCAAGGTTGCGGTCTACGACAAGCACGGCTGGGAAGACCACCCGCTCTATCCGGCGGGCGAGTTCTACGGGGAGTTCGGGACGTACGACGTGACGCTCGATCTGCCCGCGGACCAGGTGATCGGCGCGACGGGCGTGCCGCTGTGCGGCGATCCGGGGTGGGAGGCGGCGCGCGCCGATCCCGCGAGGCCGGTCGAGTACCAGCGGGCGTTCTACTCAGGCGTGCCGCAGGCGCCCGATTGTCCGAGCCCCGCCGCGGGACGAAAGACCGTCCGGTTCTATGCGGAGCAGGTGCACCATTTCGCATTCTCGCTCAACCCCGCGTACGTCTACGAGCAAGGCCGCTACAACGACGTGGTCGTGCACGTGCTGTACCTCCCGGGTGACCGGCCCACGTGGGGTGGCGGCGTGGCGGTCCGGCGCACGGAGATTGCGCTCGCCTGGCTCGACAGCCTCTTCGGCAAAGATCAGTGGCCGCAGCTCACGAACGTCCATCGCATCGAGGGCGGGGGCACCGAATTCCCGATGATGGAGATGAACGGTGGGGCGTCCCTGGGATTGATCCTGCACGAGACGGGGCATCAGTACACCATGGGCCAGCTGGCAAACAACGAATGGCGCGAAGCCTGGCTCGACGAGGGGTTCACGAGCTTCCAGTCCGGGTTGTTCGGCGAGAGCCACGGCGGCCCGGCCACCTATCTGGCGCTCGAGCCGGACGTCCTCTGGCTCGACTTGAACGGCTGGAGCGAACCCGTCTCGATGGTGAGCGAGCGGTATCACGATTTTGTCACGTACAACGAGATGGTCTATGCGAAGGCGCAGCTGTTTTACGAAGAGCTGCGCTACGTCGTCGGCGATGCAGACATGCGACGGATTCTGAGGACATATTTCGACCGCTGGAAGCTCAAGCACGTCAACGAAGACGCCTTCCGGTCGGTGTGCGAGGAGGTGTCACGCCAGGATCTCGGTTGGCTCTTCGCCCAGTGGTTGCATGCGACACTCTGGATCGACTACCGTCTGCAACGGGTGCGGCGGCACAGGCTCCCGGATGGCCGCTGGCGCACGACGGTGACGATCGAGCGCCGGGGCGAAGGATGGATGCCCGTGGAGATCGGCGATCGCGACACGATCTACGCTCGCGCCACGGGCCAGTCGGCGGTGGAGACGGTGGAGTTCACGAGCACGCGCAAGCCGGGGCGCCTGATGCTCGACCCGCGTGGGCGGACGCACGACTGGAACATGCTGAACAATCATGAAGGGCGTGGGGTCGTGGGGCGTGGGTCGTGGGACCTACGGGTCGACAATCCGTTCCGCGAGACGGTGCGGCGGGATAAGCTCGTGAACGCGTGGCTGCCGGTGGCTTGGTCCAACGATTTCGGGGGTGTGACGGTGGGGGTGCGCGAGCGCACCAATTATCTCGGCAGCTACGATCAAAGCCTCGTGCTCGGCACGGTCGCGACGCGCGCGGGCGCGACGAATCGCTACGGAGGCTACTTCCGGGTCGTGAACCCGATGGGCGGTCAACCGACCCCGCGCCTGCGCCCGAGCTTCGCGGTCTGGAGCCTCGAGGGGCGCGCGGGCGTGGCCCTCGACCTGGATCACTCGCTTCGCACACACCTCGGGTCGCGCACCGACCCGCACGCGGGGTTCAGTGCCCTGTGGATGGCCGCCACCGACATGGGCTATCTCGACCGCCGCTTGTGGGACGACGCCGGAACGGTGGAAGCGGGCCCGTGGTTCGCCACGACCGCCCAGCACGGGACGACGGTGCTCGAGGCGCGCGCCGTGGCGCGCGGCGGCGTGGTCTATCGGAATCCGGGGGTGGGGCTGACGTCGCCGCACCGCTACGATGTGGCGAGCTTCGCTCGGCTCACGGGGGAGGGGAGCGTGCGGACCCCATTCTGGTTCGGGACGCGCCTCGGGGTCCGCTTGTTCGGCGGCGCGTACTTGAGCGCCTCGGACCCGGTCAGACAGCGCCGCATCATGGTTGCGGGCGCCGATCCCTACGAGACCTTCACGAATCCTTTGTTGCGAAGCGCGGGGGCTCTCTTCGTTCGACCCGAGTTCCATTATCAGGCCCCGGGGGACGCGGATGCTCGCGCCTTTCGGCCCGATCTGGGCGGCCGCTGGGCCCTGGCGTTCAATGCCGAGCTCGAGCGATCCCTGATCCGGCGCGCGCGCGGCATCGTGCGGACGGTGGCGCTCGAGGCGTTCTTCGATTTCGCGTTCGTCGATTCACTTGCGAGCCCGGCGACCGGCGGCCATTGGTATATGGATCTGCACGACGCGGGCGTCGGGATCGTCGTTCGGCAGCAGACGGGGGAGCTGCGCTGGACGCTGCGCGCGGAATTCCCGATCGAGATGAGCGCCCCCACCCTCGCGCCTGATGCCGCGCCCGGCGATGGCCGGATCGCCTTCCGCTGGCTCGTCAGCCTGGCTCCGAGCTTCTGATGGATCGGCAACCGCCCAACCGGCGCGACTTCTTCCACCAGGCCTTCGGCCGGCTCGCGCGCGAGGTGGCGGCGCGCACCGAGCGGCGTGTGGCGCCGCGGCGCTACTTCCGCCCGCCCGGCGCCGTGGAGGAGCTCACGTTCCTGGCCTCGTGCACGCGCTGCGGCGACTGCATCGACGTCTGTCCCGTCCACGCCATCTTCAAGGCGCCGCCCGACACCGGCCTCTCGACGGCGACCCCGATCATCGACCCCGGGCTGCAAGCGTGCGTCGTGTGTGACGACATGCCCTGTGCGCGCGCCTGCGAGACCGGGGCGTTGATCGTGCCCGCCGATGGGTGGCGCGGCGTGCACATGGGCGCCCTGACGCTCGATCCGGAGCGCTGCATCACGTTTCAGGGAGTGGCCTGCGGTGTCTGCGCGCGCGCCTGTCCGGTGGGCGAGCGGGCGCTCGTGATGGACGCCCTCGGCCGCCCCGTGATCCGCGCCGAGGGGTGTGTCGGATGCGGCGTGTGCGTCACGGCGTGCGTGACATCACCGTCATCCCTCACCCTGGAACTTCTGTGAGAGCATTCCGCACTTGGGGGGGTGTGTGACCGATCTTCCCTATCGCGTGCCCAAGCCCTGGGGTTACGAGATCATCTGGGCCAGGACCGACCGGTACGTCGGCAAGATACTTCACATCGAGCCCGGGCACGTCTTGAGCCTGCAGTACCACAACAAGAAGGACGAGTCGATCTACATTCTCACGGGCGAGATCGTGTTGCGGATCCAGCAAGGCGACACACTGATCGAGCGCTCGCTGGCGCAGGGCGAATCGTTCCACATCGAGCCCAAGCTGATTCACCAGTTCGAAGCGGTCGTGGCGAGCGACGTCCTCGAAGCCTCGACGCCCGAAATCGACGACGTGGTCCGCTTGAAGGACCGGTACGGGAGGGTGTAGTGAAGGTCATCGTGCCGCTCGCGGGAAAGGGAACTCGGCTGCTCCCGCTCACGAAACGGGTGCCCAAGCCGCTCATCCACGTCGCGGGGCGGCCCATCATGGACCACGTGATGGACACGCTCCAAGGTCTCGACGTGGACGAGCTGATCGTCATCACGGGGCACCTCAAGGAGACGGTCGAGCGCTACATCGTCGAGCACTACCCCGTCAAGGCGAGATTCGTGGAACAGAAGCGTCTGGATGGAACGGCGGGCGCCATCAAACTGGCCCGCCCGTACGTCGACTGCCCGGTCCTGATTGTGTTTGTCGATACGCTGTTCGACGCGGACCTGTCGCTCATCCGGACGAGCGACGCGGACGGCATCATCTGGGCGAAGGAGGTGGAGGACTACCAGCGCTTCGGTGTGCTGGTCACGGACGAACGCGGCCACATGCGGCGCATCATCGAGAAGCCCGATCATCCAATCTCCCGCCTCGCGAACATCGGGCTGTACTACATCCGCGACTGGCGCACGCTGTTCGAGGGGATCGACGAGGTGATGCGGCGGCCCTCGGGAGTCGGGGGCGAGTACTACCTCACCGATGCCTTCCAGTACATGGTGGACCAGGGCAAGAGGCTCGAGGTCGCGGAGGTGACCGGGTGGTACGATTGCGGCAAGGTGGAGACGCTGCTCGAGACGAACCACCACCTGCTCGAGCACGGGCGGGCCCGCCTCCCGAAGGACGTGCATGATGCGACGATCCACGCTCCCGTATACGTCGAGGACGGGGTGACGCTGCACGGCGCGACGCTCGGACCGAACGTCACGATCGAAGCGGGCAGTGACATACGGGACAGCACGATCGAGAACAGCATCCTGGGCCGGAACGTGCGCATCCGGAACGCGACCGTACGGGACTCGCTCGTGGGCGACGATCAGGTTGTCGAGGGAAAGACCGTCGTACGCAGCGTGCTCGACGCGGGTGAGCTGGCGGCGGCGCGGTAGGAGGGCGTCTGTGCGACTTTGGGCGAGAGGCGTGGTCGTGTTCACGCTGACGGCGGGGATCCCCGGCGTGGCAGAGGCGCAGCGGCTTCCCACCACGCCGCTCGACTCGGGGACGTTGATTCGCGCGCATCTCGCGAGCGGGGAAACGGTGCGTGGCAGGCTGCTCCGGACCGTTATGCCGTCGAGCTCCGTGCTGACGTTCTGCCGGTATCCGGCCACTCCCTGCGCCAGCCTGTTCGACCAGCACGTCGACAGCCTGCCGGCCAGCCAGGTGACGCGCCTCGATGTGGCGCATGGCAATCACTTGCTCAAGGGCGCTCTGATCGGCGGCGCCGCGGCCGCGCCCTTCGGGTGGGTGTTGGTGGGAGTTCGCCGGGCTGTGCGAGGAATCAGGCTGCAAGACGGAAGTTCGCCGCGCGGCGGTCGGCATGGTCGTGTTCGGGGTCGCGCTCGGCATGCTGTTTGGCTCCCAGTCTGTCGGCTGGCGGCCGGCGCAATGAGCAGGCTCGCCGTGCTGGCGACGGAGCATCGCCACGGGGTCAGGCGACCCGAACCATACTAATCCCTGGAGGACACGTGAACGTAGAGCAGGTGCGCGAACTATTCGGCTACAACGCATGGGCCAATCGTCGCGTGTTCGAAGCGGTGGCGGCATTGCCCACGGAAGACTACATGCGCGACTTGAAGAGCAGCTTCGGCGGCATCCATGGCACGCTGGCGCACATCGTCGGCGCGGAACGCCTGTGGCTGGCCCGGTGGCGGGGGGAGGCGGCGTCGCTGCTCAAGGGGAGCGAAGTGGCATCGCTCGCCGAGCTGCGGAAGCTGTGGGACGGCGTCGAAGCCGACCGGACCGAGTATCTCGGCCGTCTCACCACGCCGATGCTCGATTCCGAGATCGTCATCAAGCCCACCGGGGGTGGGCAGTTCGTCCATACCCTGCGCCAGACCCTGCAACACACCGTGGACCACTCGTCCTACCATCGCGGGCAGATCGTCACGATGATGCGCCAAGTGGGCGTGAAGCCTCCATCTACGGGGTTGATAGGCTTCTACCGGGAGCGGCCCAAGCGGGCATAGCTCGGGGCGGGAACCCAGGTAAGTTACCTGCCGTTTAGTAACGAACCTTCGAGGCTCCCGAATGACTCACGCCGTCGCTGTCAAGAGACATCCTCCCCGCCCGCGCTGGAAGCGGCGTAAAGGCGCGCGCCCCGCGGAGATCGTGGCGGCCGCCCTCCAGGTGTTCGTCGAACGCGGCTTCGCCGCCGCGAAGCTCGAGGAGGTGGCGCGCCGCGCCGGGGTCACCAAGGGGACGGTCTACCTCTACTTCAAGAGCAAGGACGCGCTCTTCAAGGCGGTCGTGCGCGAAACCATCGTGCCCTGCATCGCGGAGGGCGAGGCGCTCGCCAAGGCGCACACGGGCCCGGCGCGCGAGCTGTTCGTGAAGCTCGTGCACGGATGGTGGAAGATGATCGGCGAGACTCAGCTCTCGGGGATCCCGAAGCTCATGATGGCGGAGGCGGTGAACTTTCCCGCGCTCGCCCGCTTCTACTACGATGAAGTGGTGATCCGCGGCCACAAGCTGATGGCGGGCGTGCTCGAGCGGGGCATCGCGAGCGGCGAGTTCCGCGCCGTGGACGTGCCGCTCAGTGTGCGGCTCGCCATGGCGCCGCTCTTGCACGCGGCACAGTGGCGGCATTCGTTCGCGCTGTGCACGCGCGAGCCTTTCGACGTCCCGCGCTACATCGACACTCACATCGACCTCTTTCTGAACGGCATCTCGCATGCATAGGACTGGCGTGGTTCTCATGCTCGGGCTCGGCGTGGGCGCTACGGGCGTCTCGGCCCAGGCGCGCACACCGCTACGCCTTTCGTTCGCGGAGGCGGTCGCCCGGGCGGCCGGTACCACGCCCACCGTCGAGCTCGCCGGTCTGCGGACGAGCGAAGCGGAAGCGCGCGTGCGCGAAGCGCGCGGCGCGCTGTTGCCGAGCTTCGGGATCAGCGCGGCCTGGGTGAACCGCTCGTTCAACAAACACTCCCTCGGGATCGAATTCCCGCCCTTCGGCACCTTTGTGCTTCCGGAGCGCATTGGCCCATTCAACAACTACGACGCGCGGCTCACGGCGACGCAGACGTTGTTCGACTTGTCGAGCGCCGCGCGCGTGCGGGCGGCGCGGGCCCAGGCCGAGGGTTCGAGCGCGGATCAGCGCGTCGTCGTCGAAGGGGCGGCCCAAAACGCCGCGCTCGCCTATCTGCGCGCCGCGCGCGCGGGCGCGCTCGCCGATGCCCGGCGCGCCGATTCCACCATCGCGGCCGAGCTGGTGCGGCTCGCGGAAGCCCAAAAGTCGGCCGGGGTCAGCGCGGCGATCGACGTCACCCGCGCCCGCACGCAGCTCGCGGTTGCGGCTGCGCAGCTGATCGTGGCGCGGACCGAGACCGAGCGCACCCGCATCGGACTCGCCCGCGCCATGGGCCTCGATGCCGCCACGCCGCTCGAGCTGTCCGACACGTTGTCGCCCGCGATCGCCACGATCGATGTGCCGGCGGATCGCGATGCCGTCGTGGAGCGCGCGGTGTCCGGCCGGCCCGATCTCCGCGCCGAGGTCGCCCGGGGGGTGGCCGCGCGGCAGGCCACCGCCGCGATTTCGGCGGAGCGGCTGCCGCGCCTGAGCCTCGAGGCGGACTACGGCGTCAACGGGCTCACGGTGCCGAGCGCCCTCTCCACCGGGCAGCTCGCGCTCGCGCTCAACATCCCCCTCCTCGACGGATTCCGCCGCGAGGGACGGCACGCGGAGCAGGACGCGATCGCGCGGGAATCATCGGTGCGGGAGCGCGACCTGCGTCAGCAGATCGCCGCCGACGTCGATGACGCGCTGCTCGAACTCCATTCGGCGGCGGCCCAGCAGCAGATCGCCGCGGAGCGGCTGCAGCTTGCCCGGGAGGAGCTGGCCGAGGCGCGCGAGCGGTTCGCCGCCGGCGTCGCCGGCAACATCGAGGTGATCAACGCGCAGGCGACGCTGATTCAGGCGCGGGACGCCGACATCGACACGCGGTTCGGCGCCGCGACGGCGCGGGTGGCGCTCGCGCGCGCCATCGGCGCGGCCCAGACGTTGCACTAAGTCTCCCATCGACCTCATCGAACCCGATCACGAGAGCTGAGCACCGCTATGGCGACGATTACCAAGCCCGAATCCCCGGCGAAGCCGGACGGTATGGCCCCAGCCGCGCCCACGCCGGGTCCGGCCGTTTCCCCTGCCCCCGCGCAACCGCGCGGGCGTCGCAAGACCGTATTCCTCGTGATGGGCGCGGTGCTCATCGCCCTGATCGGTCTGGGTGCGCGACGCTGGTGGATCGGGCGGACCCACGTGACGACCGACGACGCGCAGGTGGACGGGCACATCGTCCCGATTCTCCCGAAGGTCGGCGGCTTCGTGACCGTCGTTCGGGTGAGTGAGAACCAGCACGTGACCGCGGGGGATACCCTGGTTGTCCTGGACGATCGCGATTACCAGGCCCGCCTGGCCCAGGCCGAGGCGGATCTCGCCGTGGCGCTCGCGAGCGTGGGGAACCGGACGCGGGTGGGGCAGGTGGAGGCGCAGCTCGAGCAGGCGATGGCGAACGCCGCCAAGGCGCAGGCCGACCTGGCGCGCGTCGCGCCGCTCGCCGCGCAAGAGATCGTGAGCAAGCAGCAGCTCGACGCGATCGCGGCGCAGGCGCGCTCGGCCGATGCGGCGGTCTCAGCCGCCCAGGCGGCGCTGGTCGGCGCGGACGCGCGGGTCGGCGCGGCACGCGCCGCGCGCGACCAGGCCGCGTTGAATCTCTCGTACACGCATATCACCGCGCCGATGAGCGGCGTGGTGAGCAAAAAGACCGTCGAGCTGGGGCAGCTCGTGCAGCCGGGACAGCCGCTGATGAGCGTGGTGCCGCTCGAGGACATCTGGGTCACGGCGAACCTCAAGGAGACGCAGATGGCCAACGTCGCGCCCGCCGATGCGGCGGACGTCACGGTGGACGCCTACCACGGCCGGCACTTCCGCGGGCACGTAGAGAGCATCTCCCCCGCCAGCGGAGCGAGGTTCTCGCTGTTGCCGCCCGACAACGCCACCGGGAACTTCACCAAGGTGGTCCAGCGCATTCCCGTCCGGATCCGACTCGACGTGCCGAACGACCCCGCTCATCCGCTACGGCCCGGCATGAGCGTGGGAGTCACGATCACGACCAAGTAGGGCACCGGTCATGGCCAGCATTGCGCTCCCCCAGCCGTCCGCCGCCGAGACCGCGGACCGCTACCGCAACCGCTACCTCATTGCGATAACCGTGTCGCTCGCGTCGGTGCTCGAGCTGCTCGACACGAGCATCGTGAACGTGGCGATCCCGCACATGATGGGGAATCTCGGCGCGACGCTCGACGAGATCGCCTGGGTATCCACCGGGTACATCGTGGCGAACGTCATCATCCTGCCGATCACCGGCTGGCTCTCGGCGGTATTCGGGCGGCGGCGCTATTTCACCGGCTCGATCACGATCTTCATCGTCGCCTCGTTCTTCTGCGGCAACGCCCACTCGCTCGCGACGCTCGTCTTCTGGCGCATCATCCAGGGGCTGGGCGGTGGGGCGCTGCTGTCCACGTCGCAGGCCATCCTGTACGAGGAGTTTCCCCGCGAGGAGTTTGGCACGGCGATGGCGATTTTCGGCGTGGGCGTCATGGTGGGCCCCACCCTGGGCCCCACGCTCGGCGGCTACATCACCGACGCGTTCGGCTGGCCGTGGATCTTCTACATCAACATCCCGATCGGGATGCTCGCGCTGGCGCTCGCGCTCACGTACATCCTGAACTCGCGCTACGCCCAGAAGGTCAGCAGGATCGATTACGTAGGGCTGCTCTTGCTGACCGTGGGGATCGGCACGCTCCAGACGATGCTCGAACGCGGGGAGCGCCTCGACTGGTTCGACTCTTCTCAGGTCACGGCGCTCGCCGTGATCTCGGGAGTATCGTTGCTCGTGTTCATCTGGCACGAGCTGACCACCGAGCACCCGGTGGTGGATCTTCGTATTCTGAAGAGCCGCCAGCTCGCCGTCGGCGTGGTGTTCGGCGGCGTGCTCGGGGTCTGCCTCTACGCCACCATATTCGTGCTGCCCGTCTACCTGCAGAGCCTGCAGGGGTTCACCGCCGAGCAAACCGGGTTCGTGATTCTCCCGGGCGCGCTCGCGAGCGCGTTCACGATGGCGATCATGGGGCGCATGCAGGGAAAGTTCGACGCCCGTCTCTCGATCCTCGCCGGCGTGGCCATCTTCGCGCTCTCCATGTGGAAGCACGGCCACTTCACGACCGAAAGCGGCATGTCCGATTTCTTCTGGCCGCTGATCTTCCGCGGGGTGGGGCTCGGCCTGATCTTCGTGCCGCTCACGAACCTCGCGCTCGCGGACCTCCCGATGAGCAAGATTCCGAACGGCACCGGACTCTTCAATCTCATGCGGCAGCTCGGGGGCAGCGTCGGCATCGCGCTCTCGGCGACGCTGTTGCAGCGCTTCCAGGCCGTCCATCGGGGCGATCTGATCGCGAACATCTCGATGTTCAACGAGGCGACTCGCGAACGGCTTGCCGCGATCACCGCGCGGCTCGTCGCGACCGGCACGCCCGCTTCGCTTGCCAACGCGCAGGCGCTGAAGGTGCTGGACGGGGTCGTGACCCGGCAGGCGATGATGCTGTCCTTCGCCCAGCTGTTTCTCCTGTTCGGCGCCTGCTTCGTGCTGTCCCTGCCGCTCCTGCTCTTGATGCACAAGAACAAAGGGGCGCCGGGTGGAGGGGGGATGGCACATTAGCCTCCAGGAGCTGACGACATGACCGGCACCGCGCTCATCACGGGTGCATCCAGCGGCATCGGGCTCGAGCTGGCGAAGCTGCTGGCGCGGGACGGCTATGACCTGGTGCTGGTGGCGCGGCGACGCGACCGGCTCGAGGAGCTGGGCCAGGCGCTGGCGCGTGAGCACGGCGTCAACTACCGGGCGATCGACGTGGACCTGGCGGATCCCGGGGCCGTGGAGGAGATCTCCCGCCGGCTCGACGACCCGGCCGCGGTGGATATCCTCGTCAACAATGCCGGCTTCGGGGCGCTGGGCTCGTTGGTGACGATGGACATCGAGACCGAGCGCCGCATGATTCGGGTCAACATCGGCGCGCTCACGGATCTGACGCGGCTGGTGTTGGCGGGCATGGTGGGGCGGCGCCGCGGGCGCATCCTGAACGTGGCGTCCACGGCGGGCTTCGCGCCCGGGCCGTTCATGGCCGTCTACTATGCGAGCAAGGCGTACGTCATCTCGTTCTCCGAGGCGCTGGCCGAGGAGCTGCGCGGCTCGGGGGTGAGCGTGACGGTGCTCTGTCCTGGTCCCACGCGCACGGAGTTCCAGACGGTCGCGGGCATGGAAAGCGCCCGGCTGTTTCGGATGCCCGGGGTGATGGACGCGGCCCCGGTAGCACGGGCGGGATATCGGGGGATGATGCGGGGGAAGCGGATGGTGATCCCGGGCGTCCTGAACCACGTGCTCCCGTTCGTCATCCGGTTTTCGCCGCGTGCGATGGTGGTGCGGGTGTCCCGGTTCTTCCAGGAGAAGGTGAAGGGCTAGCGGCACGCTTGTGCGGTCTGGCCGTGAGCGGAGAGGCCTACTGTTGGGGGTCCGGAGGGTTCGGCCAGCTTGGCGTAACTTTGGGGAGCCACGTTCCTGTCGGTGTTCCAGTTCCGGTGATCGGCGGGTTCCATTTCGTGGCGATTGCCGCAGGATGGCTGCACACGTGCGCGCTTACGGGGGCGGGTGTGACGCACTGTTGGGGATGCCCCGTTCCGACGGCCCGCGCAACTCCCGACTGCGACCAAGCCATCCTGCTCTTCGATCGCCGTAACGCGCCGCGGGTGGACCCCGCTAACTCGTCTCGACCACCTCCGCCATCGCGGCCGTAACGAGCAACGCCCGCACCACCCCGAGCGCCCCCTCCGAATTCTCGTACCATTCCGTCGGCAGATGCGCGTCTCCCGCGCGACCGCCGCCGCCGAGCGCGATCGCGGGGATGCCGAGCGCGATGGGGATGTTGGCGTCGGTCGAGGCGCTCGCCAGCTCGGCATCGCGGCCGAGCGAGCGGTTCGCCGCAAGCGCGACCTGTACGAGCGGATGGGCGCGGGGGGTGAGACCACTGGGGCGGTCGCCCAGGAGCTGGAGATCGAGGCGGAGGAGGGGGCTGCCGGGCACGCGCCGGCGGTTCTCGTCGTCCAGGGCGCGGCCGAGTGCGGCGCGCACGGTCACGTCGAGCTGTGCCAGCGCCTGCGGATCCTCGCTCCGGAGATCGAGATCGAGCCAGGCTTCCTGCGGGATCGAGTTGAGGCCGATCCCGCCCCCCAGGCGCACGACGGCGCAGGTGGTGCGCGGGTCCATCTTGATCGGGAGATCCGCGAGCAGCGCCGTCGCGCGACCGACCGCATTCGCCGGGTTCGCGACGCCAAACGCCGCCCACGAGTGCCCGCCCGGGCCGCGGAAGGTGACGCGATAGCGGCGCGAGCCGAGGGCCCGATGCACGACCCGTTCCAGCCCCGCGCCATCCAGCGCAATGAAGGCGCACGGCGTAGCGGGGAGGGGCGCGTTGAGCAGGTGCTTCGCCCCGCGCAGATCGCCCGATCCTTCCTCCCCCACGGTCGCCACGAAGAGCATGGGGCGCACCGTGCGCACCCGGGTCTTGACGAGCGCCTCGGCCACGGCGATCAGCGCGGCGAGCCCGCGCGCGTTGTCCGAAATCCCCGGGCCGAGGAGCCGCTGCCCGCGCCGCTCGACCGCGACCTGCACGTCCGGCCCGAACACGGTGTCCAGGTGGGCGGCGAGCACCACCGGCGCCGTCGTCCTGGACCCGTCTGCGCGCAGCCAGCCGTGCACGTTGCCCACTTCGTCAATCCGCACGTCGGTCAGGCCGATTTCACGAAACAGCTCTGCCGTCCGCGAGGCGCGCTGGCCTTCGGCGCCCGTCGGCGCCGGGATCGCGGACAGGGCGGCCTGACGGGTGAGCGTCACCTCGTCGGTGCGCTCGATGTGCTGCCGGGCGGCGCGAATGCGCTCGTGCGCCGACAGCTTGGCGATCATATCGTGCATGCTCCGCAAAGCTACCACGCACCACGCACCACGCACCACGCACTACGCACACGCACCAGTCGCTTGACCCCCGCCCGCCATCTAGCCACACTAGACCGATGGAAGAGCGCGAGCTGATCTACGACTGGAACCGCGCGGACCAGGCGTTCGACTGGTCGCAGGCTCGCGTGGAGTTGAACGACGAGACGCTGCGCGACGGGCTCCAGTCGCCCTCGGTGCGCGATCCCTCGCTCGACGTGAAGCGGCGGCTGCTCCATCTGATGGCCGACCTGGGAATCGCGGCGGCCGACCTGGGTCTCCCCGGCGCGGGACCGCGCGCGGTCGAGCACGTGCGCGCGCTGGCGCGCGAGATCCGCGACACGAAGCTCCCCATTGCGCCGAACTGTGCGGCGCGCACCGTCGTCGCCGACATCGAGCCGATCGTGCGCATCGCCGACGAGCTCGGCATCAAGATCGAAGTCGCCGCGTTCATCGGATCGTCCCCCATCCGACAGTATGCGGAGGACTGGACGCTCGACCGGATGCTCGAAGCCACCGAGCAGGCGGTGAGCTATGCGGTCCGCCACGGGCTCCCGGTCATGTACGTCACGGAGGACACGACGCGCGCACGCCCCGAGACGCTCGAGGCGCTGTATCGCACGGCGATCGACCGCGGTGCCACGCGAATCTGTCTGGCCGACACGGTGGGGCACGCCACGCCCGCCGGCGTGCGGGCGCTGGTGCGGTACGTGAAGGACAGGATCCTGAAGGGACGAGCGGTGAAGCTCGACTGGCACGGCCACCGCGATCGCGGCCTGGGCCTCGCCACTTGCCTCGCGGCGATCGAGGCGGGCGTCGACCGCGTCCACGCCACCGCGCTCGGGTTGGGCGAGCGGGTCGGGAACGCCGAGATGGATCTGCTGATCGTGAACCTGAACCTGCTCGGCGCGCACCCGCGCGACCTGACCAAGCTGCCCGAGTATTGCCGGGTTGCCGCGGAGGCCGTGGGACTCCCGATACCGGCCAACTATCCCGTTGTCGGAGCCGATGCGTTTCGCACCGGTACCGGCGTCCACGCGGCCGCGATTATCAAGGCGAAGCAGAAGGGCCACGACTGGCTCGCCGATCGGGTGTACAGCGCCGTGCCGGCCGAGGAGCTCGGGCTCACGCAGAAGATCGAGATCTCGCCCATGTCCGGCCTCTCGAACGTGAAGTACTGGCTCGAGCTGCACGGGTACGATCCGGCTGACCAGGCGGCCTGCACGATCCTGTTCGACGCCGCAAAGCGTGCGGACCGCGTCCTGTCCGACGAGGAGTGCCAAGCGCTGCTGAAGCGGGTCGCATGGCGCTGAGTCCCTTCCGAGAAATCGAGGAGTCCTGCTTCGATCTCCGCTGGAATCTCGATCCTGTGGCCGCGACCCAGGCCGGCGTCACCACCTACGACGACCGGTTCGGGCGGTTCAGTGCCGCGGCCCTGGCACCGCACCTCGCGGCTCTCAAATCCACCGGCACGGCGCTCGAGGAGATCCAGGTCGACGCGCTCGATGAGGAGATCGAGCGCACGGCCCTCTTGAACGAGACGCGGGTGATCCTGCGGCGCTTCGAACGCGAGCGCCCGCAGGCCAAGAACCCGGGGTACTGGCTCTCCCACCTGCTCGGGGGACTGCACTTCCTCATGCTCCGCACCGACCGTGCCCCCGCGGAGCGCGCGCTCGCGGCGGCGGGCCGGCTCGAGGACGTCCCGGCGTTCCTCGACGACGCGCGGGCGGCGCTGGTCGAACCGGTGCGCTTGTTCGCCGAAACGGCGGTGCGAGTGAATGAAGGCGGGGTCGAGCTGATCAGGGAAATCACCGCGACCCTCATCGCGCAGTCGCCGCAACACGCGCCGCGGCTGCGCACGGCCGCCGACGGTGCGCTCCTCGCGCTCAGGGCCTTCGGGGATGATCTGGGACGGTGGCTGGACGCGGCCGGCGAGGAGTTCGCGCTGGGAGAGGAGGATTTCAGTTTCCGCCTGCATTACGAGCACGCGATGCGGGACACGGCGCCCGAGCTGTGGCGCTACGGCCATCACTTGAAGGATGCGGTCGAAGCGGATCTCGCCGAGCGGGCACGCCGGCTCAGCGGTCGCGAGAGTTGGCGTGAGCTGGTCGATCGGTTGCGCGCGGATCACCCCACGGCGGGTTCGCTGGTGCAATCTTACGCCGACGAAATGGAGCGCGCGCGGGCCTTCGTTGTCCAACGCGGGCTCGCGCCCGTTCCCGATGCGCCGCTCAACGTGGTCCCCACGCCCGCGTTCATGCGTCCCGTGATCCCGTTCGCGGCGTACGATAGTCCGGGGTCGTACTCGCGCGACCGCACCGGCTGGTTCTACGTGACGGTTCCCGACTCGCGGCTCCCCGCCGGGGAGCAGGAGCGGATCCTCCGGGACCATTGCCGCTTCGAGCTGCCCGCCACGGCCCTCCACGAGGGCTATCCGGGGCACCACCTGCAGCTCGTGCACGCCCAGCAGCAGGCCTCCCACGTTCGCAAGAACGTGTGGACGCCGCTCACGGTGGAGGGATGGGCGCTCTACTGCGAGGACATGATGGGGGAGGAGGGCTTCTACACGTCCGAGGAGGAGCTCCTGTTCCAGCGGGTCCACCTGCTGTGGCGCGCCGTGCGCATTCTGCTCGACATCGGCCTGCACACCCGCGGCATGACCTTCGCCGAGGCCGTGAGCCAGCTCATCGATCACTTGCATGTGGATCGCGCCAACGCCGAAGCGGAAGTGCGTCGTTACTGCGCGGAGCCGGCGTATTCGCTCTGTTACGCGGTGGGCCGGCGCGAGCTGCTCAGGCTGCGCGACGACTACCGCGCGGCGCGCGGCACCGACTTCACGCTGCGAGGCTTTCACGATGCGATTCTGCCGTACGGCGGTCTCCCCGTCACGCTGATCCGCTGGGGCCTCGGCCTCGGTGAGTAGTAGTAGCCCCGTCCGGGGGTTGCCGCGCACCGTCAAGCTGTTCGGCACGGTGTCGCTCTTCAACGACTTCGCGAGCGAGATGATCTACCCGCTGCTCCCGGCGTTCTTCACGACCGTGCTGGGCGCCGGGGCAACGGCGCTCGGCACCCTGGACGGCGCGGCGGAGTTCGCCTCGGCGCTCGTCAAGTACGTCGCGGGTCGCTTGGCCGACCGGGAGTCTCGCCGCGGCCGGCTCGTCGTGGTGGGATATGCAATCGCGATCGTGATACGGCCGCTGATCGCGGTCACCGCGGCCGCTTGGCAGGTGATCGGGCTGCGCGTCGTGGATCGGCTGGGCAAAGGCCTGCGGACGCCGCCGCGCGACGCGCTCGTCGCCGACGCAACGCCGCTCCCGCTTCGCGGACGGGCGTTCGGGTTCATGCGGGGCTTGGACCACGCGGGCGCCGTGCTGGGACCGATCGCCGCCTGGTACCTCCTGGCGGTGCGGCGCGCACCCCTACGGACGATTATCGGGGCGAGCATCGTGCCGGGCGCAGTGGTGCTCGCTCTCGCCGTGTGGGCGACGATGGACTGGGAGAAGAGTCGCAAAGCCCGCATCCATTCCGCGCCGTCTGCGCCACCACAGCCTCCGGCCGCCTCGGCCATCGGCGCCGAGCGTTGGCCCCGCGCCCTGCTGGTCGCGATCGGGTTCTTCTATCTGCTCCGTGTTCCGGAGACGCTCCTCATTCTCCGCGCGCAGCAGCTCGGCGTCTCGGTCACGCTCGTGCCGCTGTTGTGGGCGGCGGTGCACGTCGTGAAGTCCTCGGCGAGCTTCGCGAGCGGCGCATGGAGCGACCGCGCCGGCCCCGAGCGCCCGATGTGGACGGGATGGGTGTGCTACGCGGTCCTGGCGGCGGCCATGGCGTTCGCGACGTCCGCGCTCCAGGCGTGGATTCTGTTCATGGCGTTGGGCAGCGTCTGGGGGCTCACCGAGAGCCCCGAACGCGCGGTGGTGGCGCGCGCGGCCGGCGGCCGGCAGGGAAGCGGGTTCGGGATCTATCATGGAACGACCGGGGTCGCGGCCCTCGTCGGTGGCGTGGCACTCGGCACCGCGTATCAGGTCGAAGGAGCGCGCCTCGCGTTTCTGGTCAGCGCGGGAGGTGGGCTCGCGCTCGCGACCGCGTGGATCTTCGTAAGGGGAAGGGAGAAGGGGGAAGCGGGAAGCGTACGGGAATAAAACTCGCGGCTCAAAGCTCCCCGCACGCCCGGCTAACAGCAGCGCACGCTTTTTCCCTTCGCCTCGAAAAATTCCGCCACGTATTCCGTTTCCGTCAGATGGACGGCGTGCCCCGCTCGGCGGCAATGCTCGAGATAGCGATCGTAGTCCGGCGCGCCAACGATGCGCCGGATCGCGCGCGCGATCCCGGACCACAGTCCGGCAGACCGTCCGGCCGCCTGACCGACCTCAGTCTCCTGTCGCATACGCGCTCTCCACGTACGGCGCCTCGTGTAGGACGGGCGTCTTTCGGTTGGACAAGATCAGCCACCACTCGCGCACGGATGACAGCACGAGCAGCGACACGATAGACATGAACAGCAGCGCCATGCCGGCGTCGAGATGATCGTTGAAGATCAGACGTCCTGAATCGGGCTGCGCGGAGCCGGCAACAAACGCGGCATGCGCGAGGAAGCCAAGCTTGGGATCGGCGGCGAAGACCTTTTCCCAGCCCGCCGTCATCGTGATCGTGACGAGCCAGACGAGCGGAACGACCGTCACCCAGGCGTATCGGGCGCGACCCATTTTGATGATCACCGTCGTCCCCACGCACAGCGCCACCGCGGCAAGCAGCTGGTTCGAAATCCCGAACAGCGGCCAGAGCGAATTGATGCCGCCGAGGGGATCGACGACGCCCTGATAGAGGAAGTAGCCCCACCCCGCGACGATCAGCGCGCTCGAGAGCAGTACGCTCGGATACCACGACGTCGCCCCGAACCTCGGCCAGACGTGGCCCAGGATCTCCTGCAACATGAACCGCCCCACGCGCGT
>JBGPIJ010000007.1:0-26134 GCA_041484865.1 Gemmatimonadota bacterium | reverse complement strand
GGCGTGACGCTCCGGCCGGATTCGTGGCTCGCCCTAGTGCGTACGTGGCGCATCCCCGACGACCGGCTGACGGACCGAGACCGCGCGGAGCCCTAGGTGGCGAATCCCATCCGCTCCATCTCCCTTTGAGAGGAGACCAGCGTCATGCCTGCCGACGAATTACATAGGTTCTTGGAGACTTGGGACGCCGAGGCGAAGAAGACCGCGGCCCTGCTGCGGGCGCTGCCGGCCGGCCAGTACGATTTTCGGCCCGACGCCGGCGGGCGGTCGCTCGGCGAGCTGGCCTGGCATTTGGCCGAAGTGGAAGGCTACGTCGGCTACGGGATCGAGCAGGGCACACTCGCTCCGGGGACGCTGAAACCGCAGGGCATCGAGCGGCCCAAATCCATCGAGGCACTCGCCCCGGGCTACGAACGAGTCCACGCTGAGGCGGTCGCCCGCGTGCGGCGGCTCGGGCCCTCGGACCTGGACCGCTCGATCAAATACTTCAGCGGTGCCGAACGGCCGATCCGCGATATCCTGTCGTCGGGCTTGCTCTTTCACTCGATCCACCATCGTGGCCAGCTCTCCATGCTGTGCAGGCTGGCTGGGGGCGCGGCGCCCGGGATGTTCGGTCCAAACCGGGAGGAGATGGCGCGCCGGCGCGGTTAGCGCCCCCTTGTCTTCGAGGCCCGCAGTGCTATTGCATTAAGAAATGCTCACAGGGATTTCAGGGCGACTGCACCTCAGCCTTCTAGTGTTGGAGCGTGAGACGGTCAGTACCAACGTGGTGCAGCGGCCGAGGCGCAACGAGGTCTTCGCGTAATGCAGCGGTTCCGGGTTTGGGTCATGGTGGCACGTCGGTTGCTCGCCAGCATTTTGCTGGTGAGCGTAACTGCAGCGTTCGCTGTACCCGTGAGTCTGCACGAGCATGCCTCCTCCCGAGACTGCCACCACCCGGCGAGCGCGGGGACCCCCGTGTTTCTTACCGCCTCGTCGCTTGGCGGTTGTGACCAGATGTCCGGCTCTGTGTGTGCGATGATGGCAGGCTGCGCGTCGCTCACGCCCGCCGTCGCCTCGTCACCGGTGCGGGGCGTGCCGGCTTCCCTGGTCGCGACCATCGTATTGGCTACAAGTTCGACCATCCACGGTCGACTGGTCCTCGGACCGCCCACACCCCCTCCTAACAGCTGATCCTCTTCGCCTGCGGGCGATAGCGCTAGGCCCCGGACACTCCGGGGTCTGACCTTGTGCTGTCCCCGACGTTCGACGTCGGGATGAGGAGGATGCAATGAACACCGCACTCTGCCGGCCGCTCGTGGCCGCGTTGCTCGTGGGATTGTTCGTGAGTGACGTGGCTGCCCAGGTCGCACCCACCGACACGTTGCGGCTGTCGGACGTCGCGCGCATCGCGCTGGACAGCAATCCGATGCTCCGTGCCGCGCGCTCCTCGGCAACCGCCGCTGCGGAGCGCGTCGGGCCTGCCGGTGCGCTTCCCGATCCCGAGCTCCAGGTCGGGCTGATGAACCGGATGGTATCGGACTTCGGCTCTACGGCAGACCCGATGACCATGAACCAGGTGCAGGTGATGCAGATGCTGCCATGGCCCGGGAAGCTTGGCGGCGCCCGCGCCGCGGCACGGCACACCGCGGCTGCGGCGAGCGCGGACGCCGACGAGCAGACGCGGATGCTCGGCGCGCAACTGCGGATGGCTTACTACGATCTCGCCTATACCGATCGTGCGCTCGACGTGATGCGAGGGACGCAAGGCCTGTTGCGACAGTTCCTCGACGTCAGCACGACCATGTACGGGGTGGGCTCCGCCGTGCAGCAGGACGTGCTGCGCGCGCAGGTCGAGGTCGCCCGGATGACCGAAGCGATCACGCGTATGACGCAGGAGCGGTTGGCGGGGGCTTCGCGACTGAACACCCTGCTCAGCCGCGAGGCGGCGAGTCCGGTTGGCGCGCTCGAGTTGCCCCAACCTGCGGGCGAGCTCCCCGGGGTCGATAGGCTGCTGGCCCGCGCGTTCGATACCCGTCCGGCGCTTCGCGCGGGCGCCGAGCGCGTTTCCGCTGCCGAGGCGTCGCTCGCCGCTGCCCGCCGCGAGCTGTACCCCGATTTCCGGCTCGGCGTCCAATATCAGGAACGCCCGCTCTTTCCCAACATGATGAGCGTGATGGTCGGTGTGAACCTGCCGCTCTTCGCCGGGGCCAAACAGCTCGCGATGCGCCGGCAGATGGCGGCGATGCGCGACATGTCGCGGGCCGAGCTTCTGAACCTGCGTAACGAGACGGCGGCGCGCATCATCGAGACGCGCGCGCGTGCCGTGCAGGACGTCAACCTGGTGCGGCTGTACCGCTCCAGCATCTTGCCGCAGAGCCGGGCGGCGGTGCAAGCCGCGCTCACGAGCTACCGCGTGGGGCGGGTGGCGTTCATGCAGCTCGTGGACAACCAGATGACCGTGAACCGCTATGAAACGGAGACGTACCGGCTCGTGGCCGACTACCAACAGGCGATCGGCGACCTGGAAGCATTGGTCGGCGGGCCGGTGGAGGTACAACCATGAAACAGCCTTTCGTAATTCTCACGTCGGCCGTCATGGCGCTCGCCGGCTGTCGCAGCAAGCCCCAATCGCCTGCCATGGCCGACATGACCGACATGACCGCCGCCGCCCCCGCGGGAGCCGACACGGGCACGGCGACCGGACGTGGACCCGTTCGCCTCACCCCGGCCCAGGCGCAGGCGATCGGGGTGACCTACACCGTCGTCCAGCGCGGGCCGCTCGAGCGGGCTGTCCGGACGGTCGGGCAGATCGTGCCGGCCGAGTCGCGCGTCGCCGAGGTCACGGCCAAGATCGACGGGTTCGTCGATCGGCTGTTCGTCGACGCGACGGGAATGGCGATTCATCGCGGGGAGCCGCTGCTGACGCTCTATAGCCCGATGCTCGTCTCCGCCCAGGAGGAGCTGCTCGCCGCGAAGCGGCTGGCGGCATCGCTCGACTCGTCGGACACCGACGCCTGGCACAACGCCCAGGGACTCGTCGAGGCGTCGCGCCGTCGGCTCGCCTACTGGGACATCTCCGCCGATCAGATCGATCGCGTGGAGCGCACAGGCGAGGTCACGAAGACCCTCACGCTCGCGGCGCCGCTCGACGGCGTCGTGCTCGAGAAAATGGTCGTGGCGGGGCAGGCCGTCACGGCCGGCATGAAGCTGTACCGGCTCGCCGATCTCTCGACTGTCTGGATCGAGGGGGACGTGTTCGAGCAGGATCTCGCGTTGGTGCGCACCGGCGCGCCCGCGCGCGTCGAGCTGGCCGCCTACCCCGGCCGGCCGTTCACAGGACGTGTGAGCTTCGTGTATCCGGTGGTCGACCCGCAGAGCCGCACCGCGCGCGTGCGCGTCGTCCTCGCCAACCCCGGCCGCGTCTTGAAGCCGGGGATGTACGGGACGCTCTACTTCGACACTCAGCTCGGTACGACCCTGCTCAGTGTCCCGGCCGAGGCCGTCGTCATGACGGGCGAGCGGAACCTCGTCTTCGTGGTGAGTGCCGGGGGAGCCCTCGAGCCTCGGCAGGTGACGCTCGGCGCGCGCGCCGGCCAGCGGGTGGAGGTCCTCTCCGGCCTCGAGGAAGGGGACCGCATCGTCGCGTCGGCGAACTTCCTCGTGGACGCGGAATCGCGTCTCGGCGGGGGCCAGAACATGGCCAACATGCCGGGGATGAGCGCGGAGACCGGGAAGGCGCATTTATGATCGCCAAAATTATCGCCTGGTCGCTCCGCAACCGCTTCCTCGTACTGCTCGGGACGGCGGCGGTGCTCTTCGGGGGTGTGTGGGCGATGCGCACCACGCCGCTCGACGCGATTCCCGACCTGTCCGATGTACAGGTGATCATCCAGACCGACTTCAGCGAGCAGGCGCCGCAAATCGTCGAGGATCAAGTGACGTATCCGATCGCGTCCGAGATGCTCAAGGTGCCGGGCACGCGAGTGGTGCGAGGGTTCTCCTTCTTCGGCACGTCGCTCGTCTACGTCCTGTTCGAGGACGGCACCGACCTGTACTGGGCGCGGTCCCGCGTGCTCGAGTACATGAACGGGATTCGCGAGCGACTCCCCAACGGGGTCGAGCCGACGCTCGGGCCGGACGCGACCGGCGTGGGATGGGTGTTCGAGTACACGCTCGAGAGTGATTCGCTCGATCTCGCCCAACTGCGGACGCTGCAAGACTGGTACGTCCGCTATCAACTCACCGCGATCCCGGGTGTGTCCGAAGTCGCGAGCCTCGGTGGCTTTGTGAAGCAGTACCAGGTCGAAGTCGACCCCGAGCGGCTCCGGGCCTACAAGATCCCGGTCATGCGGGTGGCGCAGGCGATCGGGATGCACAACGCCGACATCGGCGCGCGGGTGCTCGAGATGGGCGGCCGCGAGTACATGATCCGCGGGCTCGGCTATCTGCGCACCGTTTCGGATATCGGGAGCGTGGCCGTGGGCGCCACGATGAGCGGGACGCCGATCCGCGTGGCAGACGTCGCCACGGTGGAGATCGGGCCGGCCCCGCGCCGGGGCGCTGCCGACTTGAATGGCCGGGGCGAGGTAGTCGCGGGCATCGTCATCATGCGATTCGGCGGTGACGCACTGAAGACGATCGAGGCGGTCAAGGCGCGGATCGCCGAGATCCAGCGCAGCCTTCCGCCCGGTGTACGGCTCCGTCCCGTGTACGACCGGTCCGATCTGATCCACCGAGCAATCGCGACGCTGCAAAGCAAACTGATCGAAGAGTCCTTGATCGTCGCGGCCGTGACCGTCCTGTTCCTGCTCCATTTCCGCTCGGCACTCGTCGCGATCGTGACGCTGCCGCTCGGCATCCTGATCTCCTTCATCGTAATGCGGCTCATCGGCGTGAACGCCAACATCATGAGCCTGGGCGGCATCGCCATCGCGATCGGCGCGATGGTGGATGCCGCAATCGTGATGATTGAGAACATGCACAAGCATCTCGAGCGGGAGGGGGCAACGGGACGCTCGCGGTGGGACGTGGTACGGGACAGCGCGGTGCAGGTCGGTCCGCCGCTGTTCATTTCGCTGCTCATCATCGTCGTGTCGTTTCTGCCGGTATTCTCCCTCGAGCAGCAGGAAGGGCGGCTCTTCAAACCCCTCGCCTACACGAAGACCTTCGCGATGGCGGGTGCGGCGCTGCTGTCGATCACCCTCGTCCCGGTGCTCATGGGATACCTGGTGCGCGGTCGCATCCGCCCACAGGACTCCAACCCGGTGAACCGCGGCTTGGCGCGGCTCTACCGGCCGGTGATTGCCTGGGCGCTGCGCCGGCCCTGGTACGTCGTCGGGGCCGGCCTAGGCGTCATTGCGGTGACCGTGCTGCCCTGGAGCCAGCTCGGCAGCGAGTTCATGCCGCCGCTCAACGAAGGCTCGCTCTTGTTCATGCCGACAACCGTTCCCGGCATCTCCATCCAGCAGGCGCGCGAGATCATGCGCTACCAGGACAGTGTGCTGGCGTCGTTCCCCGAGGTGGCGTCGGTGCTCGGCAAGGTGGGACGCGCGAACACCGCGACCGATCCGGCGCCGCTCGATATGTACGAGACCACCGTAGTGCTGAAGCCCGAATCCGAGTGGCGGCCGGGGGTCACCTACGCCGGGCTCGTGAGTGAGATGGATCGGGCGACCCGACTGCCCGGCGTCACCAACGCCTGGACGATGCCCATCAAGAACCGGATCGACATGCTCGCGACCGGCGTGCGCACGCCGGTCGGGATCAAGGTCTACGGACCGAACCTCGATACCCTGCAACAGCTCGGCATCGAAATCGAGCGCATCGTGCAGGGTGTGCCGGGCACGCGAAACGTTTTTGCTGAACGGAACGTGTCGGGCTACTACGTGGATGTGAACATCGACCGCGCCCTCGCCGCCCGATATGGTCTGAATGCCGGGGACATTCACGATGCCATCATGGCTACGGCCGGGGGCCTGACCGCGGCGGTTTCGGTGGAAGGACGGGAACGCTACGAGATCAACGTCCGCTACCCCCGTGAGCTGCGCGACAATCTCGACAAGCTGCGGCAAATCGTGATCCCCACGATGTCGGGATCCCAGGTCCCGCTCGGGCAGATGGCGAGCGTGGCGGTCGTGCAGGGGCCGATGGCGGTCAAGACCGAGAATGCGTTCCCCGTCACGACCGTGTATGTCGACATCGCCGGCACCGACATCGGGAGCTACGTGCGCGAGGCCCAGCAGGTCGTGGCCCGTCAGCTCAAGCTACCGTCGGGGTACCGGCTCGCCTGGAGCGGCCAGTTCGAGTCCATGCAGCGCGTGCGTGAGAAGCTCAAGCTCGTCGTGCCCGTCACCCTCGGCCTGATCTTCGTGTTGCTCTATCTGAATTTCCGGGGCGTGCCGGAGTCGCTCATCGTGATGCTGTCACTGCCATTCGCGCTGGTGGGCGGCGTGTGGTCCATCTGGATGTTGGGATACAACACGAGCGTGGCCGTGTGGGTCGGGTTCATCGCGCTCGCGGGCGTCGCGGCCGAGACGGGCGTGGTGATGCTGATCTATCTCGACGCCGCGTATCACGAACGAAAGGCCGCCGGACGCATGGGCACCGTTGCCGACGTGGCTGCGGCGGTGCATGAGGGTGCGGTCGAGCGGCTGCGGCCCAAGGTGATGACGGTCGTGGCGATCATGGCTGGCCTCGCCCCGATCCTCTGGGGTGGGGGGACAGGCGCGGACGTGATGAAGCGCATTGCGGCGCCGATGGTGGGCGGGATGGTGACGTCCACGGTGCTGACGCTGGTGGTGATCCCGGCTGTGTACTACCTCTGGCGCAGGCGGCAGATCGGGCGACGGCAGGGTTGAGGTCCGCCCAACATCGCTCATTCCCGCGAAAGGGCCGCCTCACGCTTCCTTCACATCGCCCTTAATAAGGTCGGCCTAGCCTTCCGCAGAATCTCCACCATCGGGAGGCGGTCATGTCAGATGTGAAGGAGGCCCGCCCAGCGCTCGTTCCGACCCAGCGGCCGTTTCCTGATCCGGCCAGAGCGGTGATCTCCACCGATGTTGCCCCGGCGCCTGCCAGGGTGAGTCGCCCGCTCGCGGACATCATCGAGCGGGAGAGCGCTCAGCGCCGGAGCCGCCGAGTGGTTCGCTGGGTCCTGGTGACCGCGGTTCCCGTGATTGCCATTGCCACCTGGTGGGTATTGCGGCCGCGTCCGGTGCCGTTCGGCGAGCGCTTCCGAGTCCAACCGGTCACCCTGGGCGCGGTCGTGCGGGAAGTGGCCGCCACGGGCAACGTGGAAGCGATCACCACGGTGCAGGTGGGCGCCGAGATCTCGGGACGGATCGCGAGCGTCGAGGTGGACTACAACGACCAGGTGCGCGCAGGTCAGGTGCTGGCGCGCTTCGACCGGACAGTGCTCTCGGCGCAGCTCTCGCAGACCGTGAACGCCGTCGCGGCGGCGCGAGCGGCGTTGGAACAAGCCAAGACCACCCGTGACAAGGCCGCGATCGACTCGAGCCGGGCCCTGCAGTTGTGGGCCGTCAAAGGGCTCACCGACGCGGATCGCGACGCGGCCTTGAGCTCCGCACGGCTCGCCGAGCAAGCGGTCAGCGCCGCCGCGGCACAGCTCGCCGCGACTCAGGCGACGAACGCGGTGGCGCGCACCAATCTCGACCATACCGTCATTCACGCACCTATCGACGGGGTCATCATCACCCGGAACATCGATCCCGGGCAAACGGTGGCCTCGGCGCTGCAGACGCCGGTGCTGTTTACCGTGGCCGCCGATCTGCGCAAGATGCAGGTCGTCGCCGCTGTGGATGAGGCGGATGTGGGTGATGTCGTCGCGGGTCAGAGCGCTACGTTCACCGTGAACGCGTACCCCGATCGCGTCTTCCAGGGCGTCGTCACCCAAGTCCGGAACTCGCCCGTCATCGTGCAGAACGTCGTGACCTATGGGACCGTGGTCGAAGTGAATAACGCCGACCTGGCACTCAAGCCGGGGATGACGGCGTCGGTGCACATCCGGATCGCCGCGGCACAACAGGTGCTCCGCGTGCCCAACGCGGCGCTGCTTTTCACGCCTCCTGGGCAGACGGCTGCCGCGGCTCCCGCCGTGTGGGTGGTGGCGGGCCCGGCGCTACGACGCGCGAGCGTCCACGTCGGGATCTCCGATGGCGAACTTACCGCAATTGCGCCCGGCGATCTTCAAGATGGAACCCCGGTGGTGGTCGGTCTCACCACGAAGGGGAGAGCGGCATTTGGCGGCAATCATTAAGGCATCGGCTTCGCCGGTGATCGCCAGTGCTCCGCTACTCTCGCTCCGCGGGGTGACCAAGGTGTACGGCGAACAGGATGCGGTGGTCCGCGCGCTCGACAACGTCACGTTGGACGTAATTCAGGGTGACTTTGTCGCCATCACCGGTCCCTCTGGTTCGGGCAAGTCCACCACGTTGTCGATCCTTGGGTGTCTCGAGCTTCCGAGCGACGGCGAGTACCGCATCGAGGGCATTCCCGTGCAGGAGCTGTCCCGCGATGTGCTGGCGGCGCTCCGGAACGCACGCTTCGGATTCGTGTTTCAGACCTTCAACCTCCTGCCCCGGACATCAGCGCTCGAGAACGTCGCACTGCCGCTCGTCTATGCCGGCCTCCCCGCGGGGGAGCGGCGTCGGCGTGCCCTCGCGGCGCTCGCCGCCGTGGGATTGGGAGACCGTCCCGGTGCCCGTCCCAACGAGCTCTCGGGTGGCCAGCAGCAGCGAGTGGCCATCGCTCGAGCAATTGTGAACGATCCCGAAGTGCTCTTGGCCGACGAGCCCACCGGTAATCTCGACTCCAAGACGGGCGCGGAGATCATGGACCTGATCGTCCGCCTCAACCAGGAGCGCGGCATCACCGTGCTGATGGTCACTCACGACGCGACCTGGGCCGGCTACGCCGCCCGCCAGGTGAGCTTCCACGACGGCCGCGTCGTCGCCGACCAGCGCAAAGCCGTTTAATGACTCTCTCGTCCACGACCACACTGGCCTTCGCCGCGCTTCTGCGGAACAAGATGCGCTCGGCGCTGACGATGCTGGGCGTGGTCATCGGCGTCGGGGCGGTCGTCATGATGCAGGCCATGGGGAAGGGCGCGACGGCCTATGTGGGCGAGGCGATTTCCGGATTGGGCAGCAACATGCTCATGGTCGCCCCGGGAGCCTCAGGACGCAGCTTTGGCGGAACCGCACTCGGAGTGCCCCTCTTCACCACAGGCGACTTCGCCGCGATCCGGAAACAGGCCCACGACGTCTCCCTGCTCGCCGCCGCCAACGCCCGCGTGCTCCAAGTGATTGCGGGTTCCAACAACCGCACCACGAACGTCAGCGGCGTCACGCCCGACTACTACACGGTCCGCCAATGGGGCGTGAGCCGCGGGCGGCTTCCCACTGCCGGAGACGATCGCCAGGCGGCGCCGGTGTGTGTGCTCGGGCAAACCGTCTCGAACACGCTGTTCCCCGACCAGGACCCCATCGACAAAGAGATTCGCGTCCACAACATGCCCTGCCGGGTCATCGGCATCATGGAGGCGAAAGGTGCCGCCTTCGGCGCCGATCGCGACGACATTCTGCTAATGCCGTATTCGACTTTCTCCCGCCGGATCTTTGGAGGCGACCGGATCGCCTACCTCCTCGCATCGGCCGCCTCGAGTGACCGCCTGGACGATGCCAAAGACGAGCTCACGGCGATTCTTCACCATCGACGTCACATTCAACCAGGCGAGATCAACGATTTCAACGTCCTGGACCCCCGCGAAATCCAGAGCCTGCTCTTCACCGTCACCGGTGTACTCACGCTCCTGCTTGCCGGGGTCGCCGCGATCTCGCTCGTGGTCGGGGGGATCGGGATCATGAACATCATGCTGGTTTCAGTCACCGAACGGACGCGGGAAATCGGCGTACGCCTTGCGGTCGGGGCGCGCGCCGGGGATATCCTGGTCCAGTTCCTGGTGGAGGCCACCACGCTTTCGGCGCTGGGCGGGGCGATCGGCATCGGCGTGGGGCTGGCCGGTGCCTTCGGCGTGGCGCATGTCATTCACGTGCCCTACGTGATACCCGGCATCGCCATTCCCATCGCGTTCGGCGTGGCCTTGTTGGTGGGTGTGGCATTCGGCGTGGTGCCGGCCCGGAAAGCCGCCGGGCTCAATCCGCTAGCCGCGCTCCGCTATGAGTAGCGGGGACGGCGTGTCGACTGATCGCGATGCGCTGCTCCGTCGACGCATCGTACTCGAACGGGCTCGGGTGAGTCCGTGTGCTGCGGAAGGCGCCAGGGCTAACTCAACGGCAATGTCGTTGCTACCTTTGACCTGCATGGAAACGGGTCCGCGTTCGAGTGACAGCTGGACTCGCCTCATCTGCGGCGGCGTGCTCGTCCTGGCCTCAGCGGGATGTTACACTACCGCAGGTGTGGGATACCCCGCCGAGTTCATTGACACCCACCGACCGAGTCGCATCTGGGTGACGGAAAGCAATGACTCGATTCTTGCCGTCGATAACCCGCAGATTCGCAGCGACACATTGACCGGATATGTGGTCGGTGCTTATCGAGAGCTGCCAATGTCCGACGTGAAATTTGTGCGGGGGCGCGTCCTGAATGCCGGGCGAACGGCCATGCTCGCCGGTGTGGCGGCGTTGGCTGCAGCGGGGGCCGTCGTGTCCTTGACCGGCACCAAGGGGCAGGCAAACATCTGCTTCAACGGGGCGGACCAGCAGGTGCCGTGTCCTACCCAGTGAAACCAGCTCTCGCGTTCGCATCAGTTGTCGCCGCCGTCGCGGCCTGTCGAACGATGACGCCGGTCGGTCAACCGCGTGAATACGTCAGCACCAAGCATCCCGAGAGCGTCTGGCTCACCGAGAGCAATCAGACCGTGGTGCGGGTGCATGGGCCGCACATGCTGGGGGATACGGTCGTGGGCGACGTGCAGAAGCAATTCGTGAAGATTCCTCTCGCGGACGTGAGCAAAGTTGTCGTCTCGCGCCCCTCACTCGGGAAGACGGTTGCGATAAGCGCTGCAGGAGGTGCGATCGTCATCGGCGGGTTGGTTCTCATGTTCTCGCACCACGGGGGTAACAACGCCCAGAATACCTGCCTCACGCCGAACGACTTCGAGGACATCTGCGGGGGTACAACACACTGACCCCAGGCGGTCGTGAGTTCGACTCCCATCCGCTCCATGGCACGCTCCATGGCCGAGCCTCACAGCCGCTTGCGCACTTCGTCGTGAACCGAAAACGGCTCTCCGGGATTCGACCGGAACATCGTCTCGAGCTCATAGGCATGCTGCTCGAGAGGAATCGCAGCATAGAGGAAGCCGTTCCGGACCCAACCGCCCACGTAGCGACGAATGAACTCCGGAAAGTCGAGGAGCTCGTACTGAACGACATGAACGAGCTCGTGGAACAGGAGGGGTAGCCATTCGCTCGTCGGAACGGCGTCCGCTCGAGCGATGAGAATCGTGTCACCCAGGGTTATTCCAGCCATTCCCGCGAACCTCAACACCCCAGATAGCACGATGCTGCGCCGCATGCCCACGATACGCACGGCTGCGATCGTTTCTGCTCCGAAGAAAGGCATCAGGATATGGGATTCCGCGGCTGAGAGAGGTCTGCCGCGAGGGCGGTGAAGCTGGCGCTGTCCCTCGACCCATCGCGAGCCCAACCTCGAGAGCAAGTCGATGGCTACCGACCTGCCCCCACCGACAGCCCCACGTACACGCTTCGGCCCGGCGCCGATTCGTAGTAGCGCTGCTGCGCTGCGTTGATCACCACGGAGCTCACGTAACGGCGATCGAACACGTTGTCCATCGCCAGGAACGGACTGAGCCGCACGGCGCCCGCCGTTCCATCCCACCCCAGGCGCACATTCGTTGCCCACCAGGATGCGGTCTCGGTGTTGAGCGTATCGTTCACAAACATGCCCGACGAATGCGTCTGCTCGAGCTCGAGCCAGCCTCCCCGGGCGAACGCGGGATGGGCGCGCCACAAGAAGTGCAGCCAGTGCTGCGGAATCCCCGGCAGCGCTCGGCCGTCGAGCGAGCGGGTGCCGAGGGTGTAGTTCGTGTAGCGAAAGTCGGAGTACGTCCAGGTAGCGGCGAGGTCCAAGCCCGGGACGAGAACCATATTGAGCCCGAGCTCCACGCCACGGTGGCGGGAGCGCCCGGCGTTCTGATAGAACACCCGACCGGCTGAGGACGGGATCTGATACGCAATCAGCTCGTCGCGCACATCAGCTTGAAACAGCGCCAGAGAGTAATTGACTCGGCGCCGGACGTCGCCCCGGAACCCGACCTCGTAGTTGACCGCCTGCTGGGGCTTCAAGCCCGGATTGAAGCCGCCTGCGCTATCGGGGCGATTCGTGAGCTCGGTCGTCGTCGGGGTCTCGAACGACGTACCGACGTTCCCGTAGACGGTGAGCGCGTCGGTGGGATTCACGGCCACGCCCAAGGCCCCGCTCAGGGCCGACATCAACCTCCGGCCGGAATCGTCGGGGTTCGTCGGAGTGATGAGGCGATCGTCGACCTGGAAGTTGACCCAGTCGTAGCGGAGCCCACCCGTCACGGTCGTGTGGGGCGCCACGTCAACCGCGCTTTGGACGAACGGCCCGATCTCGGTCACGTGCTCGAGCTGATCGAGTGACCGCACTGCGTCGGGTTGGCCCGCATTGTTGCCGAAGTTGAGCCGGTCGTCCCGCTGTCGCTGAACGTCGAAGCCCGCCGTGAGCCGCTGGGCCACGGAGCCGAGGGGGAGCGGCCGCGTCACCTCGAGGCGCGCGCCGTAGTCCCGGCGGTTCAGGTCGATGTAGGCGAAGGTGGTGGGGTTCCGAAGGTCCCGGGTGAGGCCGAACACGGTGACGTTCGCTTCGCCGCCGGATGCGAATTGCCGCCGCAGCGTGATGCCGCCCTGACCCTGGCTCACCGACTTGCCCGCCGCCTTCTGGATGTTGATCGCCGCCGCCGAGTCGGGATTTGCCGCCAGCTCGGCCGCGGTGAGCGATCCGGGGTTATCGGCCCGGGGATCGTCGCCGTAGTCGGCCAGGACCATGAGCGACCATCCGTCCGAAAGGGGGAATCGCAGCCGGGCGTTCAGATTGCGCAGGTCCGCCCCACTGTGCTGGCGCGCGCCCGCGTAATCGAGCCGCGACGCGGTGACTACCGCGCTCCCCGCTCCAAGACGCAGCCCGGTCGTCGCCTGCCACTTGCTCCAGGTTTGGCTCTCGTTCGAGAACGGCCAGGCATGGTTGTCGAACGTGCCGCTCACCGCTCGCACTTCCTCGTTGACCCGCTCAGGTGGTACGGGATCGGTCCAGATGCTGATGACGCCGCCGGCGGCGTTGCCGAACAGCGCGGACGAGGAACCGCGCAGCACTTCGATGCGATCTGCCGCTCCGAGCTCGAGATTGGTCAGCTGGCCCTGCCCGTCCGGGAGCGTCTGCGGGATGCCGTCGAGCAGCACCTTGATGCCCCGGATCGCGAAGGCGGAGCGCGCCCCGAATCCGCGGATCGAGATCCGCTGGTCGAGTGAGAAGTTGTAGCGGTTCGACGCGTACACCCCGGGCACCGTGGCGAGGGCCTCGTCGAGTCCCAAGGTAGGGCGCGCCTTGCTCAAGGTCGTCTTGTCCACGAATTGGACGGCGTTGGGGATCTTGGTGAGCGGCAGATCGACCCGGGTGACCGACACCGTCACTGGCGCCAGCGTGTACCTGCTGAGGGAATCGGCCTTGCTGCTGTCGCCAGGAGCAGGTTGCTGCCCGGCCGCAACCAGAGGAAAGAACAGGGCCAGCGCCGGGAGCAAGCGTGATTGCCGCATCCACAAAGCTACCCAGTCCTGGGCCACTAGGTTTTACAACAGTCACATGAAGCCATTGCTCCCGGCCCCCAATCAGACGATCGCGAACGAGACCTGGCACGTCCTGTCCGGAGAGAAGGTGGCGGCTCTGCTCGGCGTGCGGCCCGCACATGGGCTCGAACCGGGGGAGGTCGAACGGCGTCTCGCGGTGTACGGCCGCAATGCGATCGCGGCGGCACACCGGCGCCGCCCGCTCATGATCCTCGCGAGCCAGTTCGCGGACTTCATGATCCTCGTGCTCCTCGTCGCCGCCGTCGTGGCGGGATTCCTGGGGGAGCCGCAGGACATCGTGGCCATTCTCGCGATCGTGGTCCTCAATGCGACCCTGGGCTTCGTGCAGGAGTATCGCGCCGAGGGCGCGATGGAGGCGCTGCGGGCGATGGCGGTCGCGCACGCACATGTGCGCCGCGCCGGCAAGGCAAGGACGGTGTCGGCCCTCGAGGTGGTTCCAGGCGATGTGGTTCTCCTCGAAGCGGGCAACGTGATCCCGGCTGACCTGCGCGTGGTCGAGGCGGCCCAGCTCAGGGTCGAGGAGGCCGCGCTCACCGGCGAGTCCCAGCCAATCGAAAAAACCACGACCTCCCTGGCGGAACCGGGTCTTCCCCTGGGCGACCGCCGAAACATGGCATACAAGGGAACGCTCGTGACCCACGGGCGCGGCGCGGGCATCGTCACGGCGACCGGCATGGAGACCGAGCTGGGGCGTATCGCGACCCTGCTGCGCGACGCGGACGAGGTGAAGACGCCCCTGCAAAAGCGCCTCACCCGGTTGGGCCAGCAGCTCTCGATCGCGGTCATCGTCTTGTGCGCCGTGATCTTCGGCGTTGGCGTCCTGCGGGGCGAGGAGCCGGGGCTCATGTTCCTCACCGCCGTGAGCCTCGCCGTCGCCGGGATCCCGGAGGCACTCCCCGCGGTGGTCACGATCTCGCTGGCGCTCGGCGCGCGGAAGATGGCGAAGCGAAACGCACTCGTGCGCCGCCTTCCCGCGGTCGAGACGCTCGGCTCGGTGACCTACATCTGCTCCGACAAGACCGGCACGCTGACCCAGAATCGGATGCGGGTCGACGCATTCTACGTGGACGGCCGGCTCGCTCGCGCCGCGCCGCGAGACGGCGACGAGCCCTGGCGGCTGCTGCTCGACGGTCTCGCCCTCAGCAACGACGCGACCAGACGGGCGGACGGAGAGCCGGAGGGCGACCCCACCGAAGTTGCTCTATTCCTGGCCGCCGCGGCGGCGGGGCGGGAGAAGGCGAGCGTCGAGACCGGAATGCCCCGCGTCGGGGAGCTCCCTTTCTCTCCGGAGCGCGCGAGAATGACCACGCTGCACCGGCGCGTCGACGGGATCGTGGCGTTCACGAAGGGGGCTCCCGAGCGCGTTGTGGAAGACTGCACCGATCGAATGGCCGCCACCGGAAACGCGTTCCTCGACCGACGCGCCGTCCTCGCAGCGGCCGAGGAGATGGCGGAAAGCGGCCTCCGCGTCCTCGCCATCGCGTATCGTCGTCTTGCGGAGCTGCCGGCGGACCTTGCCCCGGACGCCATCGAGACCGGTCAGACGTTCCTGGGCCTGGTGGGGCTGATCGACCCACCGCGCCCCGAGGCTCGGGAGTCCGTCGCCCTGTGCCAGTCGGCGGGGATCCACGTGGTCATGATCACCGGAGACCATCCGGCCACAGCCGGCGCCATCGCGCGCGCGCTCGGCATCGCGCAGGCGGGAGACGCGATCATGACGGGCCAGGAGCTCGCGCGACTCTCCTTCGAAGAGTTCGAGCGCCGAGTCGAGGGCCTCCGCGTGTACGCCCGCGTCGCTCCGGAGCAGAAGATCAGGATCGTGAAGGCGCTCCAGGACCGGGGAGAGTTTGTGGCAATGACCGGGGACGGTGTGAACGATGCTCCGGCGCTGCGCCGCGCGGACATCGGTGTCGCGATGGGTCGCGGCACCGACGTAGCCCGCGAGGCGGCTCACATGGTCCTGCTCGACGACAACTTCACGACTATCGTCGGTGCGGTGCGCGAGGGACGTCGCATCTACGACAACCTCCGCAAGTTCGTGAAGTACACGCTGACGACGGGTGTAGGCGAGATCTTGCCGCTGTTCCTCGCCCCGTTCCTCGGGTTGCCGATCCCGCTGCTCCCGATCCACATCCTCTGGATCAATCTGGTCACGGACGGGCTGCCCGGCTTGGCGCTCGCGGCCGAACCGGCGGAGTCCGACGTGATGCGACGTCCACCGCGGCCGCCCCGGGAGAGCCTGTTCGCGGGTGGGCTATGGCAGCACGTCGTCTGGGTGGGCCTCTTGATGGGCAGCGTCACGCTCGGCACGCAGGCCCGGGCATACCGTACGGGCTTGGCACACTGGCAGAGCATGATCTTCACCGTCATGGCTCTATCGCAGATGGCGCATGTCCTCGCCGTTCGCTCGGAACGGGAATCACTGTTCCGGCAAGGGCTCTGGTCGAACCGGCCGCTTCTCGGGGCGGTGGTGCTCACGCTGGCGCTCCAGATGGCGACACTGTATCTGCCGGCGCTCAACACGGTGTTCCAGACCCAGCCCCTGACTCTTGCTGAGCTCCTTCTCTCGCTGGGACTCTCCTCGGTAGTATTCGTCGCCGTGGAAATCGAGAAGGCCGTGAGACGCCGCGCATAACGGGGCTTCACTCCCTTTTCTGCCGGCTTCACGGATTCCGGGGGAGATTCATTCGGGGCAGAGGAGGGTGGATGCCATGACGTCGAAGCCGATCGTCGTAGGCGTGGATGCCTCGCCTGTCTCGCTTCGCGCGGCGGCCCTGGCCTGGAAGATTGCGGAGGCGGCGAAGGCGAAGTGTTATTTCGTGCATGCCGTGTCGGAGCAGCGGCTATCTCCGACGATCGGTTCCGCGCCGGCGTACGCGGCATACGTCCGCAGCCTCGTGTGGCGGGCACTGACGGCGGCTCGGCAGGAGATCACCACCCGGTTGCGGAGGGTCGTCCCGCCGGCAGCCGCGCGGTCGCTCGACGTTCGCCCGGGCCGAGCGGCGCGCGTCCTCGCGGACGCGGTCGCCCGGTCCGGAGCGGGGTTGGTGGTGCTCGGCGGAAAGCATCACGGCGTGCTCGCCCGCGTGCTGAGCGGCGACACTGCGCACTATCTCGTCCGGACGCTCGACGTGCCGGTCCTGGTGACCGGCGGCGGGTCAACGCGCGTCGAGCGAGTGCTCGTCGCGGCCGATCTCTCGTATGCGGCGAGACCGACGCTCGAAACCGCGGCGGCGTTGGCGAAGGTGCTCGGGGCTCGGCTCCGTGCGCTGCACGTGGTGGAACCGATCCGGTACTCCCGCGTCGTGCCGCGCGCGCCGGATAGGAAGGCCTTCCGTCGGGAGTCCGTCGAGACCTTCAAGCGGTTGGCGTCGATCATTCCCGCGGCTGTGGAATCCGAGATCGTCATCCGTGAAGGCGTGGCGGCGAATGCGATCGCGGCGGAGGCGAGGCGTTGGAAGGCGGACGTGCTGGTCGTCGGCTCCCACGGGAAGGGGCTGGTGGACCGCCTGCTGGTCGGCAGTACCACAGAGTGGCTGTTGAATTCCCTCGCCGCCTCCCTGCTGATCGTCCCTGTGGCGCGGGTCCGCGGCAGCGCCAGGCAGCGGCGTTCGCGGCAGCTGACCCGCACGCATCGGCCCGCAAGTGCGGGCTAGCGGGTGCCAGGGAGCTCTCCCTCCGCCCGCTGTTTTATTCCGCGCAGCTGCCGAGCCACCATCACATGATGACCGGGACCCGCGACGACCACCGCCATGGGCTCGGGCACGAGCTGGTCCGCGGGCAGCGCGCGGCCGCGCTCCGCCTCCGAAGCGCTTACGCTGATTCTCACCCTTGTTTCACACCCCGTTCACCCGGTTGCGAGGATGTTTGTTACGACCCGGTGAGGAGGAGTTCGATGTTCGAGAGATTCGAGTCCCGGAATGGTGGCCTCGCCATCGAAATGTGGCGTGCCGAAGACGACGTGGCGAGCAAAGACGGCGAGCTGCAAGACGAGATCTGGGCCCAGCTGCGCGAGATTCCGGCGTTCGAGGGAGGCGACCTCGAAGTCGTGGTGCACGAGGGGGTCGCGATGCTCTCGGGTACGGTCGCGGCCTATGCCGCCAAGATGACCGCACTGAGATTGGCCGCACGTGTGCCCGGGATCAGACAAGTCGAGAACGCGATCTTCGTGCTGCCCGCTCCCCCCGATCGCCGTTCGGACGAGGCGCTCCTCAAGATGGTGACGACGGCACTCGAATGGGACAGCCGGGTGCCGCACACGCGGATCACCGCTGCGGTGCTCAGCAGTCATGTCGAGCTGACCGGGATGGTCGAGCACGCCGACGAGCGGGATGCCGCGGAGGAGACGGTGGCCCACTTGATCGGCATCTGCGGTGTGACCAACCGGATCGCCGTGCCGGTCCGCCCGACGCGCCAGAATGCGCTGACGGCGGCGCGCCAATCGATCGCCCAGGCGCTCGGGCACGAGGCAACGCACGTCCGGATCGCCGTGCGCGACGGGAAGGTCGAGCTCGGCGGCCATGTTCGCTCACTCGCCGAGAGGCAAGGAGCGGAGCGCGCGGTGTGGCGCGCCCTGGGTGACGTCCCGCTCGAGAATCGGATCGCCGTCGAGGGGTAGGCGAAATTGTCTCGGGCGCCCCAGGTCGGGGCGCCCGAGTCTTCGTCCTAACGCCCTCAGTCTCCGGTATACGAGAAGTCCGCCCTTTTCGTCTCAGTCCCCTGCACGGTCACCGTCACCGTTTGCGTGCCGTACTTCTCGTGCCATGCCTCGATCGTGTACGTCCCGGGTGGAAGCCCTTTCATGGTGAAGCTCCCGTCGGCCCCCGTCACCGCGAAGAACGGGTGAGTCAGGACGCCGGCGTAGGCGTGCATCCAGCCGTGCACGTTGCACTCGAACGGCAACATCACCTCGGGCGCCGTGAACGTGCGAGTCAACTTCATCCCCGCCGTCGGCTGGCTGATGTTGAAGGGACGATTCTGCTTGCTCTTCGTCTTGATGTTGTGCATCAGCGGATCGCTGTTCCGGATCTCGAGCGGCTGGCCCACCATGAGCCCGAAGACGTGGGGGTGGTATTGGCACGCGGTCTGGTCGATCACCGCCGGGGTCGTGGGTGGAGCATACTTCGCGTCGGCGGGCAGCCCCGACTTCACGTACACGAACACGTTGGCCAGCGTACCGTTGGGGTTCACCACGACGATCGGATCGCGCAGCGCCGTCTTGTATTTCGCCGCGCAGTCCGGCTCCTCGCTCATGTCGAGCTCAGGATTGACTGGCGCCTTTCCGACGAACTTGACGGTTCCCGTCACCGTCCCGCCCCCGCTCTGCAGGGCGATTCCGAGAGGGGCGCTCCCGCCCGTCCTCGTCACCGAGGCTAGCCCCACAAGTCCTGCTCCCACCGCCACCATCCAACCAAGTGTACGCATCGTCGCTCCTTGCGAGAGAATGCCGATCGTAGCGCTCCCGTCCCGTACAGCGCGGTGAGGCGCTAGAACATCAGCCAGGCCACCACGTACAGCGTGTTGTTGTGCGCCGCGTTCCTTCCGGAGCCGTCGTAGTCCTGCGAGCTCCCATTGAACTTGCCGTAGGCCACGTACTGGAACTGCACCCGAACGTTGTCCCACGGATTGAGGTCAACTTCGCCGATGAGGCCATCGCTATTGGGGCTGCCGGTTCGGCTACCGCTGAGCGCCTCCGGGACGTACAACACGGAGTCACTCGAGCCACTCGTCGCGAACGGGGACAGCATCAAGGCGACCCTGTGCCCCGGGTGCCACTGGACATCCATCCGGTAGGTGTCCAGCGTGTTCGACACATTGGCGGCTTCCCCCGGGTCCCAAGTCTGCTTCTCATGGATCCACGTCCCATGGAGCGCGAACACGCGCGTCCCCAGCTTCACCTGGTCCATGATGTCGAACGCTACGTCAGTGAACTGATTCGTCGGGCCGGTGACGCCGGCGGGATAGATCTTGGCGCTCATGCCATACGCTCCGACCATCAAGTAGTTCTTGCCCCGGGACCACGGGAAGGCAACTCGCCAGTACGGCGCGACACCTTTGATGGTGCCGCTGGCAGTCGAGTCCAGCGGAACCTTCTGACCGGCGATCGCGGAGCGGTACACGCCGACTTCGCCGTAGATCCGCTTGTTCCACATGGTACTCGCGGTCACCCCGATAACCTGCTGTGCCAGGTTCCCGTCGATGAGAACCGTGGCGGCGGGGGTCGGCGCCACAGACGAAGAGGCCCAGGGGAAGCTCCAGGCCGGCGTGGTATTCCACAGGTCCTGGACCGTGGGATTGTTGTTCAGCGAAAGGCCGACGAGCGCGCCCTTCGAGAACACGCGTGCACTATCCGCGAACCGGAAATCGATGTTGTCCACCCCGAATGACCCGTCTGGCTGAGAATATGTGATCTGGAGGAAGCCCCCGGTCTTCGGGCTGATCCGGCCGCCCAAGAACAGACTCAGTTGTTCAGGCAGGAGCGCGGTCCCATTTTCGCTGCCGGGCTGGGCCTTTTGCGTCGCGGCGTAGGAGGTCTGGAGCATGAAACCGAGCAATGGGATCCGGTTGAGCAGCAGCTCGCGTCGCCCGCCGGCGGTGTTCTCCTCGATCTCCCCTTGCGCCGAGTCGACCTTCGTGAGCCGGTAGGCGTTGAGTTTGAACGTCCGCCCCATCTCGGTCAGCTCGATGTAATGCGCGTTGACGTGGCACGCGGAGCACATGCGGTTCGTTTGCCGGGCGAAGAGCGGGATGGCTTCAACTTCGATGGCCATTTCGAGGCCGCGGCGCCACGCGGCGTTGTGGAGTCCGCCACCCGTGCCCGAACGCAGACCAGATCCCAATGCGGGATCCACTCCCGCGGCCGCGACTCCGATGATGACGAATGCCACTCGAGCGATAGGGAACATGTGAATCCTCCTTGCAATCGGATGGGTGCGACTGCGATCGGATGCCACGCTAGAGGCCGAGGCCCCGAGGATTCGTGAACGGCGTGTGAAGAAATGTTCACGCGTGGCGCCGTTGCGGGCGCGAACGTGGTGACCGGTTCCGCGACTCGGTGCCGCTCGGCGGGTAGCGGGTTGGCTGCCGCCGCACAGGAACGCATATTGCGGCGTGCCGGAGACCGCGACGTGACCAAGAAGAAGCCCAAACGCGCCGCGAAACCCCGCCGGCCGGCGGCCGCCCCCAAGGCCGAGGGAGCGCAGGCCCAACGGGCGATCTATCGCATCTCTGAAGCCGCACAGGAGTCTCCATCGCTCAACGATCTGTTTCGAGAGATTCACGGGATCGTGAACGAGCTGATGCCGGCGAAGAACTTCTATGTCGCGCTCTACGACGCCGCGACGGACACGATCAGCTTCCCCTATTTCGTCGATGAATTCGATCCTCCGATGTCTCCGAAAAAGCCGGGGCGGGGGCTCACCGAATACGTGCTGCGTACGGGCAGCTCGCTCCTCGTTGACGAAGCGCTCCACCAGGAGATGCGGCGGCGCGGAGACGCCGTGCTGGTCGGGGCCCCGTCGTTCCAATGGCTCGGCGTGCCCCTGAAGACCGGCAGCACCACGATGGGCGTGCTCGTGGTCCAGACCTACGCCACGGGGGTGCGCTACACGCAGGCCGACGAGCGGATGCTCGCCTTCGTGTCCACCCAGATCGCGATGGCCGTGGGGCGGAAGCAGGCGGAGGAACGGCTCCAGGCGCAGCAGCGCTTCCTGCGCCAGGTGCTCGACGCCAGCCCGAACCCCATCTTCGTGAAGGACTGGGACGGGAGGTACGTGCTCGTGAACCAGGCCGTTGCCGATATCTACGGGACTACCATCGACGCGCTGATCGGCAAGTGCGACGCGGATTTCAACAACAACCGTGAGGAGGTCGCGCGTCTCCTCGCGGACGACCGCGAAGTGCTGACCTCGCAGCGGGCCAAGGTCATCCCCGAGGAAACGGTTACGAATTCCCGCACCGGCGCGGTGCACTACTTCCAGACAGTCAAGGTGCCGCTTGTGTCGGAGGCCGGGACCGCGCCGCAGGTCCTCGGCGTCTCCGCGGAGATCACGGAGCGCAAGGCGCTGGAGACGCGGCTCCTGCAGGGACAGAAGATGGAAGCGGTCGGCCGTCTGGCCGGCGGCATCGCGCACGACTTCAACAACTTGCTGACCGCCATGCTCGGCTCGGCCAGCCTGTTGTTTGACATCGTCGGACCGAATCATCCCGCCACCGAGGACGCGGAGACGATCCGGCAGGCGGCGCTGCGGGCCGCCGAGCTGACCCGGCAGCTGCTCGCATTCAGCAGGCGTCAAGTGCTCGCGCCCCGCGTCCTCGATGTGAACGCGGTCGTCGGCGAAGTCGAGAAGATCCTGCGGCGCTTGATCGGGGAAAATATCGCGCTGCGGATCGCGCTCGGCCCCGACCTCGAGGCGGTGCGCGCCGATCCGGCCCAGCTGGAGCAGGTGATCGTGAACCTCGTCGTCAACGCGCGCGACGCCATGCCGCGCGGCGGTACGCTCACGATCGAAACGGCGAACGTCGAGCTCGATGGGAACTATGCGCAGGAGCACGTCGTCGTCCAACCGGGCCACTACGTGCTGCTGGCGGTGACCGACACGGGCACCGGCATGGATCGCGACACGCAGGCGCGGATCTTCGAGCCCTTCTTCACGACCAAGGAGCAGGGCAAGGGCACGGGCCTCGGTCTCTCCAGCGCGTATGGCACGGTGAAGCAGAGCGGCGGCTACATCTGGGTGTACAGCGAGCTGGGACGGGGAACCACCTTCAAGATCTACCTGCCGCGAGAACGGGCGATCAGCGACACGCCGCCCGCGGCCGCGCCGCCCGCGCCTGGCGGCGCCGAGACGGTGTTCATCGTCGAAGACCAGCCGGAGGTGCGGCGTCTCGCGCGGAAATCACTGGAGACGCGCGGCTACACGGTGCTCGAAGCGGGGAGCGGCGACGAAGCGCTGCGCCTCTCGGAGCGGTACGTGGGGCCCATTCACCTCCTCGTCACCGACGTGATCATGCCGGGGTTGAGCGGTCGCGAGGTCGCGCTCTTGCTCACCACCACCCGCCCGGAGATGCGCGTGCTTTACGTTTCCGGGTATCCCGATGAGTCCATCGTCCACCACGGCGTGCTGGATCCCGGCCTCGCGTTTCTGCAGAAGCCCTTCACGCCCAACACCCTCGCCCGCAAGGTGCGGCAGGTGCTCGACGGCCCGGATGAGGAGCGCACGCCCCTTACGGGGGCCGGCTAGGGCGAGGTGATGTACAGGCACGGACTGGGTCAGGCGAGCCTCGCCACCGCGCTCCTCGTCGCGCTCATCGCGGCACTCCTGCTGGGCTGGCGCTGGTTCGCGGCGAACGGCGACCGTCTCAGCGAGTGGATCGATACGCACTGGCGCCGCCTGCTGGCCTCACCGCGATGGCGGCGGCTTGCGGCGCGGCACCCGCGCTTCTGGACCTTCGTGGCTGCACGCTTCGCCCGCGGCGAATACCTCGGACTCCACCTCACCGTCGGACTCGCGATCAGCCTCCTCGCCCTCGGCATCTTCGGCGCGATCACCGAGGATGTGATCAACCACGATCCGCTCACGGAATTCGATGTCGATCTGCTCGACTGGTTTCATCGGCACGCCACGCCGGCCGGGTACCGGATCTCCGAGACGATCAGCTTCTTCGGCGCCACGCCAGCGGTCACCGTCCTGGCGCTTGGTATGGCGGTCCTGCTCGCCGTCCGCCAGCGGTGGATCCTCCTTGGGGGGTGGCTCGCGACTCTGGTGGGTACGGGCGTGCTCGATCAAGGCCTGAAGCTCGTGATCCGCCGTCCGCGGCCGCCGTATGCCGCGGACATCCTCCCCTCTTTCAGTTGGAGCTTCCCGAGCGGCCATGCGATGGGATCGCTCGTGGTCTACGGCATGCTCGCCTACTTGGTCGTGATCCTCTGGGCACATCGCCGCGCTGCCCGAATCTGGGTGCTGACCGCGGCCGCTATCCTCGTCGTGGGCATCGGTCTGAGCCGACTTTACCTCGGCGTGCACTATTTCAGCGACGTGGCGGCCGGGTACGCGGTGGGGATGCTCTGGCTCTCGGGGTGTGTCTCCGGGCTCGAGGTCGCGCGGCGCTGGGGAGTCCGATCAGCGCCGCGCGCCGGCTAAGGCGCGCTCGGCGGCGTAGTATCCGCACATCCCATGGACGCCTCCGCCGGGAGGAGTCGAAGCCGAGCAGATGTAGAGCCCGGCGACCGGGGTCGAGTAGCGGCGCCACGTTGGACGCCACAGCAGTTGTCCCAGACCCGGCATCCCCCCGTTGATGTCCCCGCCCACGAGGTTCGGGTTCGATTGCTCCAGCGCCGCCGGAGGCTTGACGCTGCGCGCGATGACGCGGTCCCCGAAACCGGGGGCGAACCGCTCGATCTGCCGCTCGATCCTGTCCAGCATCTCGACACGCGATCCGTTGGGAACGTGGCAGTACGCCCACGCCGTGTGTTTGCCAGCCGGCGCTCGACTGGGGTCGAACAGGGTGGGTTGGACGAGCAGCACGAAGGGGCGCTCCGCGGCCTCGCCGCGACTCGGCGCCGCGTCGGCGCGCGCGATCGCGGCGAAGCTGCCGCCCAGGGGCACCGAGGCCGCGCGAGCGCACTCAGGGGAGGTCCAGGGGATCGGCCCGTCGAGTGCGTAATCGACCTTGTAGGCCGCGGCCCCGTGGCGAAACCGCTCGAGGCGCCGGCGGTAGCCCGGCGGGAGGCGGTCCGCCGCCAGCTCCAGCAGTCCGCGGGGCGCGACGTCGCACAACACCACGCGCGCCGGCAGCTCGGCGAGCGACCGCACCCGCCGGCCGGTGGCGATCTCGCCGCCCAACGAGCGCAGGTACGACGCCAGCGCATCGGCGACGGACTGCGAGCCGCCGCGCGCGATCGGCCACCCCACGGCGTGCGCCGCGACGCCGAGCAACAGCCCGTAGGCCGCCGTCGTGGCACTCTCGAGGGGCAGTGCGGCGTGGGCCGCGAGGCCGGTGAAGAGCGCCCGCGCGCGCTCCTCCTGAAACAGTCCCTCGGCCAGGCCGCGCGCGGAGCGCAATGCGAGCCGGCCGAAGCGGAGCAGGGTGAATGGATGTTGGAGCGGGCGAAGCGGCCCGAGCACCGCGACGGTCAGTCGCTCCCAATCGGCGACAAAGGGCGAGACGAGCTTCCGGTAAGCCGGTCCGTCCCGCCCGAGCTGCCGAGTCGTGTCCTCGATGGAGCGCTCGAGGACCACGGCGGTGCCGTCGTCGAACGGGTGCGCGAGCGGGGCGGGGGGATGGATCCAGTCCAGGCCGTGCTGAGCGAGCGGCAACGTGTTGAAGAACGGCGAGGCGACGGCGAGGGGGAAGACGGCGGAGCAGACGTCGTGGCGGAAGCCGGGCTCCGTCAGCTCGGCGGAGCGAGTGCTACCTCCGACGGAGTCGTCCGCCTCGTGAACGAGTACCTGGCGTCCGGCGCGAGCGACGGTAATCGCCGCCGCGAGGCCGTTCGGGCCGGACCCGACGACGACGACGTCATGAGTCACCCCCCAGCTTCGCGGGGGCGGCGTTCTCTGTCCATGGGGTACCGCCGATCGCCTGTACCCGCGCCTCGAGCACCATGCGTTCGAGGCTCGCGATCGGCAGGGTGAGCAGAAGCTCGATGCGGCGGCTGAGCAGCAGGAAGGCGTCCCGGAATGCCGCGCGAACCTGTCGCTCGTGGCCCGTAACCTGGGCGGGGTCGGGCGTGCCCCAGTGCGCGAGCATCGGCTGGCCCGGAAAGATGGGGCACGATTCCTTGGCGCGGTCACATACCGTGATCACAAAATCCCACGGCTCTCGATCGAGACCGTCGCTGCTGCGCGGGGCGTGGCCGTCCCAAGGAATGCCCCATTCCCGGAGCGTCTCGATCGCGTACGGGTTCACCCGCGCGGCGGGATGCGACCCGGCGCTCTCCGCGCGGAACCGCCCCTTTCCCTTCCAGTTGAGGATCGCCTCGGCCATCTGGCTCCGGGCCGAGTTGCCCGTGCAGAGGAAGAGCACGCGGAGCGCGCCCTCCCTCACGCCGGCTTCCGGGCGCGCACAAACGCGCCCATGATGCGCCCATCCACCTCGCGCGCGAGCTGGTCCGCGTCGAGCCCCGCGCCCGCCAGCACGGTCCGAGCGTCCTCGTAGCGATAGATGCGGGTCGGTTCGATCCCGATCTCCGTGAAACCGGCGTCGGCCAGGAGCCGCGCGTACTCCTTCTCTTCCAGGGCGCCCGCCACGCACCCTACCCACAG
>JBGPIJ010000006.1:0-28842 GCA_041484865.1 Gemmatimonadota bacterium | reverse complement strand
GTGCCTGTCGACCGGATCGACGCTCAGCCCCACGATCTTGACGTGGCGCTTGTCGAACTCGGGCTTGAGCTTGGCCATGTAGCCCAGCTCGGTCGTGCACACCGGCGTGAAATCCTTGGGGTGCGAGAACAGCACCGCCCAGGAGTCTCCGATCCAGTCGTGGAACCGCATCGGGCCCTCGGTTGTCTGGGCCTCGAAATCGGGGGCAATATCGCCAAGCTGAAGAGCCATCGATACCTCGCTCGTTGTTGTACGGTCGTGAGTCAGCAATCTCGCCAGACGGGGCGGCGTGTCCAGCGGTAACCACTCAGGGCGCGTCACGGCATCCGCTGCACCCAATGGAGGTCCGACGAGCCAATCAGCCAGCCCAGGAGCGCTCCGATGGAGCCACCGATGAGCATGCCGCCCATAGAGTTGCCGGCACAGGTGCCACCCAGGGGGCACAACCGCAATTGCTGCGAGCCGATGGCGAGGCCGAACACCCCGCCCGCGAAGCCACCTATGAGCAGACCGGTCCGGCCGCGTGGCGCGAGAACCCACGCCGAATCCACGCCGGCGAGCGCGACCGCGGTGTCCGTCTCGCTGTATCCGAACGCCGGCCCGACGACGACGGAATCCACTCCGACGCCCCGCAGCGGGCCCGCGACGCGCCCCCGTCCCCGGATGTGAAACCGCACCATGGCGCCGGGTTTGATGTGCTTGAGCCAAGCGTCGGAACGGCTGGTCTCCTGGGCCGAGAGCGGCAGCCCTACCGCGAACAGCAGCGCGGTCGCCCAGCAAGGTCTTTTCACGAATCCAATTCTACGCCGCTTGCCCGGCGTCGCCACCCACGCCGCGGTGCCACGGCTCGGTCCCCTGCAACGGCCTCAGCGCGCCCCGATGCCGCGCGCCATCCCGGTCGCCAGGATCACCATCACCACCAGGAGGGTGACCTGGACGAAGCTGATCGTCCCGAAGCTGCGCGCCTGATGTGGGGTGGTCTGCTCGCCGCGGGCGAGCGTGCGACGCCAGCCGATCAACGCGATCATCGGCCGGAGCTCGAGCAGGAAGACGAGCGCGAACAGCGCCATCTTGGCGAGAAACAGGTGATTGTGGACGTAGTAGGACGTCCCCTTCTCGAAGCCGGCGAACGCCCGCAACAGGCCCGTCACGATCCACACGGCCGCGGCAGCGCCCCACCAGTTGTCCGCGTAGAAGGTGCGGCGTAACCCGGCCGGATCGAGCGGGCCCCGGAGCGCGAGCCCGCGCGCCCATACGGCGCCCAGCCCCACCCCAAGGGCGAGCAGGTGTAGAGCCGCGAGCAGCCAGCGAATGGTCATAAGGTCACGCGCTCAAGAGCCAACGCACCACGCACCACGCACCACGTACATATTTGTTTCATGGCCTCGCAGCTGCGCCGGTTGCGCCGGTACCTCTTTGTCGGCCTGGTCGTCGTCGTCCCGCTCGCGCTCACCGCCTTGGTGCTGCTCTGGGCGTTCCGCGTGATCGACGGGATTCTGGGGCGCCCGCTGCGCCTGTACGCCGGCGTGGGCGCTCCCGGGGTCGGCGCGGCGCTACTCCTGTTCATCGTCCTCCTCGTCGGTTGGGCGGTGCACCAGTCGCTCGGGCGACGGCTCGTGAACGCGGGGAACGCGGCGCTCTCCCGGTTTCCCGTCGCGGGACGCGTCTACGATGCCGGCAGCCAGATCATCCAGGCGGTGCTCGGCGCGGGCCAACGCATGTTCCTCCGGGCAGTGCTCGTCCCCTATCCTGGTCCTGAGTCTTGGGTCATCGGACTCGTGACGGACGAGGACGCGTCGCTCTTCTCCACGCTCGTCGGCGAGCCGTGCCTGTGTGTCTTCCTTCCTACGACCTTCTCGGTCCCTCCGTCCGGCTATCTCCTCATCGTCCCCACGTCGCGGACGCGCCCGCTCCCGATCAGCGTGGAGGACGCGCTCAAATTCGTCGTTTCCGGGGGCCGGGTACAGCCCGGCGCGACGGGTGAGCCGGCGCGCGCGCGCGGGCTCGATCTGGCGAAGCTGCTGGATTAGACGCCGATGTCCTCATTCCAAAGTTGGGGATGGGCACGGATGAAGTCGGTCATCAGGCGAATGCAGGTGGGATCTTGCCGAACCTCGACCGCGACGCCGCGGCTGCGCAGCAACTCCTCCTCGCCCAGGAACGTCTGATTCTCCCCGATGACGACCCGCGGGATCCCGTAGAGCAGGATCGCGCCGCTGCACATCGCGCAGGGCGACAGGGTGGTATAGAGCACCGACTCGCGATACACTGCGGCCGGCTGCCGTCCCGCGTTCTCGAGCGCGTCCATCTCGCCGTGCAGGATCGCGCTGCCGCGCTGCACTCGGGCATTGTGGCCCCGACCGATGATGCGGCCGGCATGTACGAGGGCCGAGCCGATCGGAATGCCACCCTCGCGCGCGCCCCGCTCGGCCTCCTCGATCGCGGCCTGTAGGAACGGATCCATCACACTTGTGAGTGGTGAGTTGTGCGTGGTGCGTGGGGGGGGTCCGAAATAGAGAGGGCGATCACGCCCGCGACGACGAGAGTCGCGCCAAGGAACATGAGACCGCTCTCGAACCGGTGCGTGCGCTCCCTCAAGAAGCCCATGACGGTGGGCCCCACGAATCCCCCGATGTTGCCCACGGAATTGATGAGTGCAATCCCGCCGGCCGCGGCGGTGCCCGAGAGGAACGTGGTGGGGAGGCTCCAGAACGGCCCCAGCGTGCTCCAGATCCCGGTCGCGGCGAGGCACAGCGCCAGGAACGCGAGGGTCGGATGCCGTTGCACCAGCGCGCCGAGCGAGAGTCCCGCGGCCCCGGCGAAGGCGGCGACGGCGACGTGGCCGCGACGCTCCCCTGTGCGGTCCGAGTGGCGCGCGACCGCGACCATGCCTACCGACGCCGCGAGATACGGAAGCGCCGAGATGAGGGACGCCGTCGCATTGCCCAGCCCTGAGAAGCTCTTGACGATCTGCGGCAGCCAGAACGCGACCCCGTAAAAGCTGATGATCGTGGAGAAGTAGAGCAGGCACAACCGCCACACGCGGCCGTGGGTGAGCGCCTGCCACAACGTGAGCCGATGCGTCTCTTCGAGCGCCCGTCGTTCTCGGTCGAGCGTTTGCTCGAGCCACGCCTGCTCGGCTGCGTCGAGCCAGCGCGCGTCCGCTGGCCGGTCGGGGAGGTAGAACAGAGTGATCGCGCCGAGCAGGATGGCGGGGAGGCCCTCCACGAGGAAGAGCCACTGCCAGCCGGCGAGCCCGGCGTGGCCGCCGACCTTGAGGAGCGCCGCGGAGAGCGGTGCCCCCACGACGCCGGCGAGCGCGGTAGAGGTGAGGAAGAGGGCGAACACGCGCGCCCGATCGGCGCTGGGAATCCAGTGCATGAGATAGAAGAGCATACCGGGCAGAAATCCCGCTTCGGCGAGGCCGAGCAGAAACCGCAACAGGTAGAAGCTGCTGGGAGTGCGGACGAACATCATGCCGCAGGAGAGCGCGCCCCAGGTCACCATGATCCGGGCGATCCAAAAGCGCGCGCCCACCCGCTGCAGGATCAGGTTGCTCGGGATCTCGAACGTCACGTAGCCCAGGAAGAACATGCCGGCGCCGAGTCCGTAGACCGCGTCGGAGAGCCCGAGGTCTGCTTTCATCTCGAGCGCGGCGAACGAGATGTTGAAGCGGTCGAGGTAGTTCACGATGTAGCACAGGAACAGGAACGGGATGAGCCTGCGGGTGACCCGTGCGGTGACGGCGCCTCCGTGGATCATGGAACGCACGGTCCGATGATGGCTGCATAATGCAATTGTTCATCCATAATGCATTTCTCAACTCCGTGGCGAGCCGCCGCATGATGCGATGGAAAGGCTTCGCTCGTGAAGAAGGTTTGGCGCAGAACGTGGACCTGAATATCCAGAGCATCACGGGCAACGCGGTACTGAATTGCGCGGTCGAGGAAGTGCTGCGCTGGACCAGTCCCGTGACGCCGACGCGCTCGCGCAGCTTCGTACAGCTGAACTAACACAAGGGCGCGGTAAGGGCGGCTGCGGCGCAACCGACGAGCTTCCGCGTGGCGGCCTATTTCAAGATGTTGACGCCTCCCTGAATCAAGGGAAGCTTCCACTCGCCAGCACGCCGGACGCGCCATACACCGGCATCCCCAGGTTGCGCCTCAGAACATCCTCCGTTTCAGGTGGTCCACTGTGAACTTGGCGGTGTTCGCGATGGCCATCACGGTCATGACGCCCGCCTGTACCGGGTCCGTCACCACGAGGTCGGCAGCCTCCGGCACGCTCCCCGCCATGTTCAGGCTCACGACCAGGAGCCCCTGTTTCCGGACTTCGCGCACGGCCCGCTCGATGTCGCCGCCCATCAACGCACCCGCGAGCACGAGCGCGGAGACTCGCGGGAGGCGGGGGACGGCGCGCACGGCGTCGGCCAGCGCCTGCTCGCCGACGAGGGGAATCGTGTCGATCGAGATATGCTCGCCCCGGATGTTGTGGCGGTCCGCCTCCGAGATCGCGCCGATCGCCACCTGGCCCACCTGCGCGCCCCCGCCCATGATGATGACCCGCTTCCCGTAGATCACCTGCAGCGTCTTGACGAGATCCACTTCGCGCACGATCGGCAGCGCTCGCAGCTCGTTGACGAGCGCCTCAGGCGCTTCGGGCAGCTCGATCTCGAAGGAAAGGCGCGCCTCGCCCGCTCGTTCGCCGATGATTTCGACCGACGCGATGTCTCCCCGATGCCGGGCGATGACGCCGGTCAATTGGTGCAGTACGCCGGGTCCGGAGTCGGCCCGTACGATGATTCCGAATTTTTGCATCATGCTCGCCATATGAAGGTGGGAGTAGTCGTCGGACGTCGGAATCCTACCGTCGAAGGGGCCGAAGGCGCCAGACGCGCGCCGGCCCCCCGGGTGAGTAAGTTGTCTGCATCCCCCATGGATTTCCTCACGCGGCTTCAGACGGCGCTGGGCGACCGATACCGGGTCGAGCGCGAGTTGGGCGGCGGCGGGATGAGTCGCGTGTTCGCGGCTCAGGAGCCGGGGCTCGGTCGCCGAGTGGCGGTCAAGGTGCTGCCACTGGAGTTCGGGGTGGCGGTGAGCGCGGAGCGATTCCGGCGCGAGATCCAGCTGGCGGCATCGCTGCAACATCCGCACATCGTCCCCGTCCTCACCGCGGGCGAAGCGGACGGGCTGTTGTACTACACGATGCCGCTCATCGAAGGGGAGACCCTGCGGGCGCGGCTCTCCCGCGAGGGCCGGCTGCCCGTGCCCGAAGCGATCCGGATCCTGTGCGACGTGCTGGAGGCGCTGGCGTACGCCCATCGGCATGGCGTCGTGCATCGCGACATCAAGCCCGAGAACGTGTTGCTCGTAGACAACCATGCCCTCGTCACTGATTTCGGCGTCGCCAAGGCACTAACCCAGGCTACGGGCGGAAGCAGCCTCACGTCCGCCGGGGTGACCCTGGGCACGCCGGCCTACATGGCCCCCGAGCAGGTCGCCGCCGACCCGCGGGTGGACCACCGTTCCGACATCTACTCCACCGGCGTGATGGCCTACGAGATGCTGGGCGGCCGACCTCCCTTCGCGGGACAGTCCCCACAGCGCGTGCTCGCGGCGCACATCACGGACCTGCCGGAGCCGGTAACGCGAGTCCGGCCCGATCTCCCCGCCGCGACCGGTTCGAGCGTGATGCGGTGTCTCGAAAAGGACCCGGCGGATCGTTGGCAATCCGCGGATGACTTGCGACGCGAGCTCACGAGCGGCATCACCGCGGACTCGGTCCCCCCGGCGAGACCCACACGCGCTCGTCAGTGGAGCGTGGCGGGAGCGGCGGCGCTCGCCGTCGTCCTGGGCGCGGTCTGGGCGGCCTCGCGATCGCGCGCCGGCAATTCAGCGGTGGGATCGCCGACGCTCGTGGCGGTCCTGCCGTTCTCAGTCCGAGGCAGCGCCGACGTTGCCTACCTGGGAGAAGGTCTCGTCAACCTGCTCAGCACGAGCCTGGACGGCGCTGGGAACCTGCGGGCGGTGGACCCGCACGCGGTGCTGAGCATCGCCCAGCGGGGGGGGAGCGGCGCCCTCGACCCCGCCGGCGGCGCAGGACTGGCGGAGCGACTCGGCGCGGGATTGTACGTGTTAGGCGATGTCGTGGAGGCCGGTGGTCGCGTTCGGATCGGGGCCAGCCTGTACGACCGCGTCCAGGGATCGTCGCCCCGCGCCCGTGCCACCATTGAGGGCGGACGAGGCGAAGTCTTTTCCCTCGTGGACGGCCTGGCGACCCAGCTCCTGGCCCAGACCAGCACCGGGCCAACCGGTCGCGTGACTCGCGTCGCCTCCGTCACGACCGCGTCACTCGCTGCGTACAAGGCCTACCTCGATGGCGAGGCGGCGCTGCGTGCGGGGCGAGCCGACTCGGCGGTGAACGCCCTTCAGCAAGCAATCGTGCTCGATACCGCGTTCGCGCTGGCGTACTATCGGCTGAGTGTCGCGGCGGAATGGGCCACCCGCGCGTCCCTGGCGGAGCAGTCCGCCGAGCAGGCGGTGCGACACAGCGCGCGACTCGCGGATCACGATCGCCTGCTGCTCCGGGCCCTGCTGGCCACGCGCCGCGGCGCAGGCCTCGAGGCCGAGGGGCTATATCGGGACATCCTCGCCACCTACCCCGACGACATCGAAGCCTGGATCGAGCTGGGCGAGGTGCTGTTTCACTACGGACCGACGCTCGGCCAGCCCCTCGCCCAATCTCGCCCCGCGTTCGAGCGCGTGCTGTACTTCGAGCCTGGATACGTGAGCGCCCTGGTGCATCTCGCCCGCATCGCCGCGCTCGAGGATCGTCCGAGGGCCGTGGATTCGCTCGTGGGGTTGGTCCTCACCCTGAGTCCGTCGAGTGATCGCGCGCTGGAGATGCGCGCGCTGCGGGCGTACGCGTCCCGGGACGTCGCGGCACAGCAGCGGGTGCAGGGCGACCTCGCCCGCGCCCCGGATGCGGTGCTGCCCCTGTCGATATGGGACCTGGCGGTATATGCGCACGACCTCGATGGAGCTGAGGACGTCGCTCGTCTGCTCGCCGATCCGGGCAGGTCCCGGGACGCGCAGGCGGCGGGCCATGCGACCCTTGCGTACCTGGCGCTGGCGCGAGGAAGGCTCGGGGCGGCGCGACTCGAGATGCAACGAACGGCGGCCGTGGACTCCGTCCGCGGGCTCGAATTCGGCACGCTGCTCGAGCTGGCGCCGTTCGTGAGCCCGCGCCGCGGCACGCTCGAGACGGCCCGCCGAGCGCTCGAGCGCCTGGACGCCGCTGCCGTGCCCGCGAGCACGCTGCCGACGGTCTACTTCAACGCCCATGATGGGATGCACGGGGTGCTGCGGGCCTATCTGCTCGGTGTGGTGAACGCGCGGCTCGGTGACATGGCGACGGCGGAGCAGTACGCCGCGACGCTGCTCGGGGAGAAGGGTCCTCCGACGGACGTGGGCCTGCCGCGCGACCTGGGGCTCGAGGTAAAGGCCGAGGTCGCGATCGCGCAGGGATCACCTGGCGCGGCGCTGGCCTCCCTCAGGCAGAGGGTCGACCAGTCGTGGTTCGAGTGCCATTTCGCGTCGCCGTTCTTTTCAGGGACTCGGGGGCGCTACTTACGAGCGGGTCTCGAGACCGACGTTCCCCAGGCCGCCGTCTTGTTCAGCACATTCGAGGGATACGCCGGCTATGCCTTGGCGTACGCCGGCCCCGCGCGCCTGCACCGCGCCGCGCTGTACGAGCGCCAGGGCGACCGCGCGGCCGCCGCGCGCGACTACGCCTGGTTCCTCGACCGGTGGAAGGACTGCGACCGCGAGTTTACTCCGCTTTTGGACACCGCCCGGGCTGGCCTGGCGCGTGTCGGCGGACCGAGGGCCGAGCGCTAGGCGTCAGTTGGCCTTGAGTACGTCCTCGATGAACGTCAACGTCTTCTTCTCGACCCACTGCGCCGACACCGCATCCACGCCGATCACGCCGAGCCGGTCGCCGGTCGCCGTGACGACTCTAGCTTTGACGGGTGAAGCCTTGACGTCGCGCTGCACGAGGATGCCGCGCCGCGGATCGTACTTGAACATCAGCGCCGAGGCGAGCGCCGTTTCCGGGGTGGTGGCGGTACGTCCCCGGGGGGTGAAGGACAGCGCGACGCTCGGGTACGCATCGTCCCGTTCAGTGTGGTCGCGTGTGGAGGCATCGTGCCCGGCGCTCTTGAGCTGGGTCATGAAATCGTCCAACACCGGACGCACGACGTTACGGAGGCACTCGGCGCAGGCGCGTCGCTTGCGCTCTGCCGCGCCGCTGCCGGTCTTCGATACGGGCGGCGCGCTGGCCTTGCGCTCGGCATAGGCGGTCAGGAGCGCGCGCAGTTTATCGGTGCTCTCGCCAGTCATTTCGCGCCGCCGCGCGCCGATCGAGAGTCAGCCACTCGGCGTAGCTCCGACCACGCGGGCCAGGTCCTTATCGACCGTGGATTAGCGCTGCCACGACCCCGCCCAACACCCCAATGCCGAACGCGGTCCAGTACCCGATGAGCGGGCGGGGGGACGAGACGAACTCTACGGGCACGTCGATCCGTACCCGCACCGCCACCCCGTTGCGGCACCCGGGCCACAGGGTGGCGCCCGCGACAAACTGGCGCGCTTCGGCGTCGAGCACTGAATCGACGCTCTGCGCGATCGCGAGGGAAGGCTGATCGATCTCGCCCGTGACGTTCACGACGGCCCTGACGACGACCCGCCCTTGCAGATGACGATGGCGAGCCTCGGGGGGATAGGTGAGCTTCGGGACGGTACGGACCTTCGGCCTCTCGTTGATCTGCGACGTGGTATAGACCGCGGTGTCTCCGCTCTGGGCGTCGGCGCAGGAGGTCGGCTGAGTGCGCAGGGCTTTGGGGGCTGCCTGACGGGGAACGCACGCCGACAGCAGGGTCAGCAGGATCGGGAACGGCGTGGACGCGCGACGCATCGTCGTCTAGCGGGCTCCGAGCTCCGCCGCCGAGCCGATCACGTGGCCGACGAGACCGTATTTCACCGCCGCTTCTGCATCGAGCCAGAAGTTGCGGTGCGTGTCTTCCTCGATGCGCTCCACGGTCTGGCCCGTGGCGCGGGCGAACATGCGATTGAGCCGCTCGCGCATCTTGATGATTTCCTTCGCCTCGATATCGATGTCGGCCGCCGTTCCCCCGGCCCCGCCGGCCGGCTGGTGCAGCAGGAACCGCGTGTTGGGCAGGCAGTAGCGTTGTTCGAGCGGCACGGCGACGTAGATCAGGGCGGCGATGCTCGCGACCCATCCCGTGCCCACCGTTTTGATGACCGGCTGCACGAAGCGGATCATGTCGTGAATCGTATCACCCGCTTCGACATGGCCGCCCTGCGAATTGACGAACACCGTGATGGGCTCGTCGCTCTCCGCGCTCAGGGCGATGAGCTGGCCGATCACGTCCGCCGCGACGCGCTGCGTGATCTCGCCGCTGATGAGGATCGTGCGGGCCCGCAGCAGCCGTTCGGCGATGGGGTCGATGACGAACGGCATCTGGGGCGTGGAATGCTCGACGGTCACTGGCTGCCTCCGGGGCAAGTTCAGCGGGAAATGTACTACAGGGCGGTTCTGACCTAGGCCCGCCGGCCGCGAGCCGAGAAGAGTGGCGCCGCTGCGGCGACGATGGCGAGGCGACTGCAGCATACCCGCGACATTACCGCCAAGTGCCCTCAGTGGATAGTGTTTCCCGAGCCCGGTTCCTAGATTGGGCGCGGCCCAAACCCTCTCCACGCGAGGCGGTAATGGCATCGTTCGCGAAGCAGCTCGAGCAGCTCCTCGACGCCGCGAAGGCGCAGGCGATCGTGGACTCGAACAGCGCCGAGCGGCTCGCAGCCCTGGCTGCCGAACGGGAGCGCGAACGCGGGCTCTTGAGCCTTGGCGGGGTGCTCGGGCGGCTCGGTGCGGCCGTCACGGTGCTCGGGATCATTCTCCTCGTCGCCGCCAACTGGCGCGAGATCGGTGATGGAGTAAAGATCGCCGGATTTTTGGTCCTGTTGGGGGGCGCCCACGGCTTGGGCCTCTGGATTCGGTGGACAGGGCGGCCGTATCCCCGGTTCGCAGAGGCGCTGCATCTCATCGGCGCGGGCTTGTTCGTGGCGGGTTTGGCGCTTGTCGGTCAGATCTTTCATCTCCCTGCTCACCCGCGCGCCGCGCTGCTGCTGTGGCTCGTGGCCATCCTTCCGCTCGCCGTGTTGCTGCGTTCGCCCGCCATTTCGGGGCTCGCTATTCTCGCCGCCTGGCTGTGGCTGCTCGCCGAAGCCACGGACCCAAGCTCAGCGGTGCACGTCCGCGGATTCACCGACTATCTCATGCTCACGATGGGAATGGGCCTCGGGCTCCTCGGCGCACAGAGCCTGTTAGGGGAGGGAAGCGATGAGCGCCGCATAAAGGTCGTGGTGCGCAGCGCGGCGCAAGTCATGTTGTTTTGTGGGCTCTACATGCTGGGCTTTTTCCGGCGCTTCTCGGAAGGTGGATCGGTGCACTCCATCGGCTCGATCGCGCTCCCCGCGGGCGCGCTCGCGCTCGGCGCCGTGGGTATCGTGCTCAGCTGGAACCGGCTGGCGCCGGAGACCCCCTGGCTTCGAGGCCGGCTTTCGATGCTGCTCGTGCTGCTCATAGCGATTTGCCTCACGGCCCTGCTCGTCGACACCGGCGTGATTCCCCGCGGTCCCCATGTGATCGTGCTCGAGTTCGGCAGCATGGCGCGGTATGCGGTGACGCCGGTATTGGTTTCGGCTGCGGCCTGGGTCGTGTGGTTCTTGCTGGCGCTCTGGCTCGTGACCTACGGCTCGCTCTCTCGCCAGAAGGACTTCGTGAATACCGGAGTGATGGCGTTCGGCCTCGGGGTCATCACGCGCTTTATCGATCTGGTCGGCGGTCTGGCACGCACGGGCACGCTGTTCGTGCTGGGCGGGATCGTGTTGCTCGGCACCGCGTGGGCAATGGAGCGGTGGCGGCGAGCGGTGATGGTGCGAATGGAGGGGACGAGATGATGCGACTCCATCTGACGGCGGCATGGGTCGGCGTGCAGCTCCTGTTCTTCGTGGGTTGGACGACCCGAGAGCACATGCGCGCGACGACCGGTGCGTCGATTCTGGTCAGGGTCGTGCCGGTGGACCCGCGCGACCTGCTGCGTGGGCAATATCTCAATCTCGGCTACGAGTTCAGCCGGTCGTGGAACGCGGCGGCGGTGCGACCACCGACGCCGAACGATGCGGTGTGGGTGGTGTTGCGTCCCGAAGGCGGGTTGTACGTGCCCGTGAGCGCCTCGCTCACGCGCCCGACAGCGCTCAATTCGAGCGAAGTCGTCATTCTGGGCCGAGTGCAGCGTGGGATCTACGTCTTCGGCATCGAGCAGTACTTCGTACCGGAGGGGACCGAGACGCCGGCGGTGAGCGACCTTACGGTGCGGCTGCGCGTCGCGGCGACGGGCATTGCGCGGATCGAGCAGGTGTATGTCAGAGGAGTGCCGTGGCCGTCGGTCAGATCGCCGTGAGCGCGCTCCACCACTGACTCGCTTGTTCCTCGCTCCATGGCGCGATGTCGATTGCGGCGAGCGAGCGGGCGAGCTCGGCGGCGCTGCGGGGCCGGTCCTCCGGCTGCTTGGCGAGACAGGCGAGCACCAGCCGCTCGAGTGCCGGCGGCACCGGCCGCCCCGCGCGTTCGGACGGCGGTACCGGGCGCTCGCGCAGGTGCTTCGCCATCATTTGTAATCCGCTCTCCGCTTCGAAGACGATAGTGCCGGTGAGCAGGTAGTAGGCCACGCACCCGAGCGCGTAGAGATCCCCGCGGCCATCCACCGTGTCGCCGAGCGCCATCTCCGGCGCCATGTAGGCAGGGGTGCCTGGTGTCAGCCCGGCCGCCGTCGCCAGTGACTCGCCAGTCCCGCCCCCCGCAACCGATTTGACCAGCCCGAAGTCGAGCACTTTGACAAAGTCGTGTTGCAGCCCGAGCCGCCCCACGTGGATGTTCGCCGGCTTGATGTCGCGATGCACGAGCCCGCGCACGTGCGCCTCTTCTAAGGATTCGCACACCTGCCGCAGGATGTAGATCACCCGGGCCGCGGGGACCGGACCGTGTTCGCGCACCAGTGCCTCGAGCGTCATCCCGTCCAACAGCTCCATCACGAAGTAGAGCGTCTCGTCTTCGGTCACGCCGAAGTCATAGAGCTCGACCGTGTGCGGCGAGCGCAAGCTGGCGGCCACCTCGGCCTCGCGGCGGAACCGCTTGACCGCGAGCTCGGCCGCCTCGCCGTCTCCCGCGCCGAGCATCTCGGGCCGGATCAACTTGATGGCCGCGGAGCGGGCGAGCAGGCGATGGGTGGCCCGATAGACCTCCCCCATCCCCCCGCGGCCCAGCAGCTCGCCCAGCTGGTAGCTGCCGAGCTCCCGCGCCTTGGCGACCTGCTGGCGCAACTGTGTGACGACGTGCGCGATGACGACCGCCACGCCCGCCAGCAAGTAATCGGGATAGTGCATCAACAGCACGTTGCTCGTGGGACCGAAATCCCAGGTCCCCCGCGCTTTCGCGATCAGCATACCGATGGGGCTCATCGAGACGGCGATGACGCTCGCCACCAGGGTCTTGGCCGGTGTAATCGGCACGATCGCGGGAAAAATCAGGACGAGCACGCCGAGCCAGGTGATCGTAGGCTGCACCGGCCAATCCTTGGGGATGGGCCCCCAGTGCCAACTGATACCAATGGCGAGTGCCATGACCACCATGTACCCAAGGCCGAGATCCAACATGAACTGGGGGTCCCGCTCGGGGTTCCGCGTGTAGAGGGCCAGCGCGAGGGAGATACCCACACTCGCGGCGGCGATCCCATCTGTGGGCTGCAGACGGAGCCAAGCGGGGTCCCCATGGGTCATGGCCCGGAGTGCCAGGTGATACGCCGCTGGCCCGAGGACCCAGAGTGTGGCCCCGAGCAGCGACATGACCCTCAGCCGGGTGCACGCCTCGCGGAGCAGATCGTTCGGGATGGCGCGGCGCCGGCTGAGCGGGGCCGGTGTGCTGCGGAGGCGCGGGCCGATCAGGTCGGGGTTGGGCATGACTCCTTTGCGAAGGCTGGACGAGCCGGGTTCTAAGGTAGCCGCCACGCCGCGACTGGATAGCTTCAGTTGGGTTGACGCCTGCGAAAAATACGAAGATCGTGACTGTCGGTCGACCACACACAGGGGGATTGGAGCGCCCATGAGCACCCCGGAAGCCCCGCGGAAGCTCCTCGAGCTGTCCGAACGTCCGCTGTTTCGCGTGTTGGTCTATTACATCCTGCTGTTCGCGAGCGTTGCGGCGTTGATTCAGCTGGTCCCCGGCGCGCTCCCGCTCATCAACGCGCCGTTGCCCTCGTCGGGGTTTCTGCCGGGCGCAGCGGGGCGTGAAGCCGCGGCTCAGTTGTTCGCGAGCGAGATGCCGGACCCCTGGCACGTCGTCCTGGCAGCGGTCGTCTCGCTCGGGAGCGCGTGTCTGTTGATGCTGCCGGTCACCTGGGTCTACGTCCAGACCCGCCGGAAGAAGGGGTTCCGCCAGTCGGTGGTACAGACGCTCATCATTCTCCCCCTGGTGGTCGCGGGTGTGATCCTGCTCGTGCAGAACAGCACCGCGCTGGCATTCAGCCTGGGCGGCATCGTCGGGGCCGTCAGTTTCCGGAACACGCTGCGGGATACGAAGGACACGATCTACATCTTTCTGGCGATCGTCGTCGGACTGGCCGCCGGCGTGCATGCGATGCTGGTCGCCGCCACGATTTCCGTCTCCTTCAATATCATCGCGGCCATCATGTGGTGGACCGATTTCGGTCGCGTCGGGGCGGTGCTGGAAGGGGGACCGGCGGAGCGCCGGTTGGCGCGGGCCAAGGCGATGGCCGATCGGACCGGCGGGTTCATCTCGATGGTCGATCGCGAGCTGCTGCAGTCCATGACGCCGGAACAGCTCGACGTGCTCGCCGGCCGGGCACGCGTTCGGCAGCATGCCGCCGCGGCTGCCGCGGAGATCGCCGACGACACCAGGGGGCGGCGCGACCGGACCTTGCACCTCGAGATCGGGGGCGACACGGACGCGGGACGCGAGGCGGCCGAGTCGGCCCTGGAGGAGCACGCGAAACGTTGGGAGTTCCTGCGAGAGTTCTCCAACGATGCCGGGGCCGAAGTCCTCGAGTACCGGGTGCGGCTCAAGAAGCGCGCCGACCCGGCTGACTTCCTTGGCCAGTTTCGCGCGGCCGCGGGCGCCATTGTGCAAAGGGCGGATTTCGAGGAATGAAGCGCCGCGGCTCACAGGCGGCGTTCGTTGACGAGCTTCGCAGCATCCTCGCGGAAGGGCTCCAGGACTCCTATGCGATACGGGATCTCCTCGGAAGCGGCGGCATGGCGCTGGTATTCGCGGGGCGGGACCTCGAACGGGACCGCCCCGTGGCGATCAAGGTGCTGAATCCCGAGATCGCAGGCGCGGTGGCGTCAGCCCGATTCGTGCGAGAGATCCTGTGGAGCGCGAGGCTCCAACATCCCCATATCGTGCCGGTGCTCGACTCTGGAGAGGTGGGCGGCTTCCCATACCTGGTGATGCCACTGGTGGAGGGTGAGACGCTCGCCACTCGGCTGGCAGAGCACCCCAGGCTTCCGGTCACACCGGCCGTCAAATACGCCGCGGAGGTCGCGTCGGCACTCGACTACGCACATCGCAAGGGAATCATTCACCGCGACATCAAGCCCGACAACATTCTCATCTCCGACGGATTCGCCCTGGTTGCCGACTTTGGCGTTGCGCGCGCACTTGGTCTCGCCAGCGGCAACACGCTCACGGGTCCGGGGTCACCCATCGGGACGCTTGCCTATATGAGTCCGGAGCAAACGGTGGGAAGCTCCGACGTCGACGGGCGCGCAGACATCTACAGCCTCGGGTGTGTCGCCTACGAGATGCTCGCGGGCCGCCGTGCGTTCGATGGCACGACGCTGCGGCAAATCATGGAGCAGCAGATGCAGGGAGAACCGACCGCGCTGGAGACGTTGCGGCCCGATATTCCCGCCGCAATCGCCCGGGCCATCGGGCGGGCGCTGCACAAGGACCCGGCCGACAGGTATCAGACGGCCCGCGAATTCGCGGGGGCGCTCGAGGCGGAGGGGTCGCCGCCGGTGGTGATAGAACGCCCGGTCCCTCGCTTGAGAGTCGGGCTGTGGCTTCTGTTGGCGGCGGCAGTCGCCGTCCTTGTGTTGGTCGGTACGCTGTTGCGCGGCCGCTGATGGCCGGCGCCGCCCTGCCGCGTCGCTCGGGATTTCGTTGCAGCGTGGCCGGCACGGACGCCCTCCGGAAGCTTGCGACGGCGCCCCTCCCCCTCGGGCTACGTGAGCAGTCTGCGGCGACCGTCCACCATCGCGACCTCTACTTTGATACGGCGGACGGCGTACTGCACGCGCGCGACGTCGTCTATCGCCTGCGCTACCGAGCCGACGGACGCTGCGTCCTCTCGTTGACGACCTCGAAGGGAGCCGCGACCGACGACGTGGCCGGTCGGCACGTCGAAGCCGAGTTCGAGGCGCAGGAGTCGATGGTGGCACTCGCCGGCGACAGCGCGCCCGCGCGCCGCTGCCGGGCGTTCACGGATCCGGCCTCGCTCATGCCGCGGATCGAATTGGAAGTGACGCGCACCGTGCGGGTCGCGCCGTCGGGATGGTTCCGGCAAGGCCGATTCGAGTTCCTGTACGACGATGTGACGCTGCGGCACGGCGAGCTGTCCCGCTCCTTCCAGGAGCTGAAGGTATTTCATTACGGTGCCGGCGGCCCCAGTCTCGATCGACTCGCCCGCGCGTTGGGCGATACGCACGGGCTCCGCCCCTCGCTCTTCAGCAAGCTGGAACGAGCCGAGGCTATCCGGGCGCGTCTCGAGGAGGACGCCCTGGTCTTCCAGCTCGGCCCGGGCCGATCCGTGGCGGTGGTGGCGATAGACGAGGGTGTCGTCGCGGTCGTGGTGGATGGCGACCGCGTGCGGCTTCCGGTCGGGGCCGGGGCGGGAGAAGCGGCGTGTCGTCGCACGATGCAGACCTGGCTGCAGAGCCGCGTCGGTGACGTGTTCCTGGCTGGGACCGCCGAGACACCGTCGGGCGATCGCCGCGTGGAGGTCTGGGTGGTGCGCCGCGTTCGCCGGGCGACGGCGGCATCCGCGCGGGGCACGGTGACCTGGGTCCCCGCTCACACGCTGGCTGGTTTTGTCGCCGCCGGCACGCTGCAGGATCCGGAGAGCCTCGCCGCCTACCGCGTCGTCGCAGCGTCCAGTCTCCTGCCGGAGTCGGGGGAGCGGGCGGTGGCGACCCACCGGGCCTATGTGCGGGACGCCGGGCCCGCCGAGCCGGATCACGACCGGTCGGACGAGTTTCTCGACGGTCCTGAGAGCGAGTTAGCGTTCATTGCCCGCGTGCTCGCGCTCGCCGAAGATGTGCGCCTCCCCGTCCTCGAGCGCATCCGCTACGTCGCCATCGTCAGCGCGAACCTCGACGAGTTCTATATGGGGTCGGCGGGCGGGTTGGGGCACAGGGCCGAGCGCGATACGGCGGCCCGGGAGCGGCTTGCCCGTCTTGCCGCCGAGGTCGGCCAGCTGCTCGAGCGGCAGCGAGTCGCGTTCGCCGCCTGTGTCACGGCACTCGCGGCGGCGGACGTGGCGCTCCGCAGCTGGGATGCTCTGAACGAGGAGGACAAGGACGCGCTGCGGACGCGCTTTCGCGAAGAGATCTTCCCGCTGCTCACCCCCCGTGCCATCACAGTCAGCCCCGGGCATCCGTTCCCCATCATCCCGCCGCTGGCGCTCGCGTTCGCCGTCCTGCTCATGGAGGGAACCGGTCCCGTCCACTACGCATATCTGAAGCTGCCGGCGGACGTGCCGAGGTTTCTGGATGTGCCTGGAGGTCTCGTCCCCGTCGAGCAGGTGGTCCGAGCCGAGCTCGGCCCCGTGTACCCCGATCGCTCCGTCCAGGAGGCGTGGCTATTCCGCATTACCCGGCTCAGCGATTTGGATCTCGACGAGGCGCGCGCGGGCAACCTGTTGCAGGCGATGGAAGAGGGTCTCGACCGCCGGCGTGAGAACCCGATCGTGCGGGTGGAGGTCGAAAGCGGCATGCCGCCCGCCGTGCTCGAGATGCTGCTTCGCGAGCTGCGGTTCCAGGGGCACAGTGGAGCGTCCACGAACGAGGCTCCGGAAATCCAGCGGATCGAGGGTCTCCTCGCGCTCAGCGATGCACGGCAGCTGGCGGACAGCCCCGTGGCCGGCGGCGCGTTTCCCCCGTTCGTTCCGCGCAATCCGTTTGTGCCGGACCAGCCCCTGTGGGAACAGCTGCGGGTCGCCGACCGGATCGTGCACCATCCGTATGACGACTTCGGTGCGACCGTGGTGCGGTTTCTGAGCGAGGCCGCCGACGACCCCGACGTCGTGGCCATGAAGGTGACGCTCTACCGCGCCGGGGACAAATCGCCGCTCGTGGACGCGCTGCAACGCGCGGCCCGCGCCGGCAAAGACGTCTCGGTGTTCGTCGAGCTGAAAGCGCGCTTCGACGAGGCGCGCAACGTCCTCGCGGTCAAGCGCCTCGAGGCGGCGGGGGTGCAGGTGGTTTACGGACTGATCGGACTCAAGAACCACTCGAAGGTCGCCCTCGTCGTCCGGCGCGAGCCCGAGGGGCTCCGGCGCTACGTCCACATCGGCACGGGCAACTACAATCCGAGTACGGCACGGGTCTACACCGATCTCGGTCTCCTGTCCGCGAATCCCGAGCTCGGCGAAGACGTGCACGACCTCTTCAACCAGGTGACCGGAACGTCCGGGCCGCCGCAATCCGGGTTTCGGCGGCTGCTGGTCGCCCCATCGCACCTGCTGCCGGGCATCATCGAGCGGATCCAGCGTGAGAGTCGGCACGCGCGCGACGGCCGGGGCGGCGTGATTCGGGCCAAGATGAACGGACTCGAGGATCCGGATGTCATTCGAGCGCTCTACGGGGCGTCACAGGCGGGGGTCGAAATCGACCTGCTGGTGCGCGGCATCTGCACCCTCCGGCCCGGGGTCCCTGGATTCTCGGACCGCATCCGCGTGCGCAGTACGCTCGGACGGTTTCTCGAGCACGCGCGCATCTACCATTTCGGCAACGCGGGAGAGGCGGAGTACTTCATTTCCTCAGCGGACTGGCGGCCCCGGAACCTGAGGCGCCGCGTAGAGGTGGCGGCCCCCATCGCGGACCCCCGGTGCCGCGCCTATCTCGACACGGTGCTCACCCTGGAGCTCGACGACCCGACGGCTTGGATCCTCGGGCCCGATGGGCGATATGCGGCTCCCACCGCCGCCGTCGGCGATGCGCGGAGCGCGCAGCAGCAGCTGCAAATGGGGAGCGCGCACTGGTAGGACCGATAGCGCGCCCTAATGGCATGTCCCGCCGCCCGCATCCCAGACGCTGTGGTCCACTCCAAGGAAGGCGTAGCGATACGCCCCGGCGCCGAGCGTGAGCTTCAACACTCCGTAGCGCCCCTGGATGCGGTAGGCGCTGTGGGGGGCGGCAGGGGCGCGGAAGCCGCGCAGATCACCACCCCCCGTCCCCGTGATTATTTCCGTGATGCCTTTCGTCGAATCCACGGTTCCTGACGGTGTCTGCGGCAGAAAGCGCTCGTAGTCGTGGTCGTGGCCGTTGAGGATCACATCGGCGCCGCCGGCGTAGAGGATCTGCCAGAAGGGTGCCAGGCGCGAATCGCCGCCATGCCAGCCCGAGCTGAACCGGGGATGGTGCCAGTAGGCCACCGTGCACAGTTGATGATTGCTCTTGAGATCCTGCTGCAGCCAGTCCTGCTGCGCCGTCCGCTCCGCGTCGGTGAACCCGGAGTTCACCATGATTTCACTGTTCAGGACGATCGCGTGCCAGGCCCCCACGTTGTAGCTGTAGTATCCCTTGGTCGACGAGCCGGCGCGGCCCCCGAAGTACTGGTAGTACGGGGCTGCAAAGCCGGACAGATGTTCGTGGTTGCCCAGGGCGGGACGGATGTTCTTCATGATCAGCCTGGTCGAGTCACCCCACGTGGGAGCGAAGCACCGGGCGAAATCGAGAGCGGAGCCATTGGGGTAGGCGTTGTCGCCCAGCGTAAAGGCTTCGTCGTGTACCTTGGCCGCACTGTCGGCGCGCAGCACGCTGTCCATCAGTACGGCGGTCTGTTCCGCCCCTCGATGGTTGCAGTTCCCGATGTCGCCGGCACCGATCAAGACGGAGGCGCCTGTCAACGCGATCTCCGCCGCGGGAGCGTTGGCGCGTGGGGGGGTCGTCTGGACGGGTGGTCCGCAGGTGAACGCCAAGACAAGCACAGGCAGCGGCTGAAGACATGAACGCACTCCGGCGATCCTCAATGACGACGTAGGAAAAGTGATCAGCAGAACCCGCCGCCGCTCGGTCGCCGGCACACCTTGACGGCGCTGGTCGGGTCCGGGACGCCAATCCAGGCTCCAATGCCCGCCCCGGTGTGCCAGCCGCCGGGTGAGTCCCCGTTGACGTAGACCCTACCGGCATCCACGAATCCGAACATCCCCACACTCCATGGGAGGATGAACGCGAACTTGAGCGGCAAGCGGAGCTCGGCGGTTCCCCAGAGTGAGGCATCGCCGGCGTAGCGCTGAGCCTCGAGAGTCCGCAGCGTGTTGCGGCTGCCGATGAACGCCGCCTCGTAGAACGGAAAATCGCCATACAGCTTCTTGCCGCCGCCGCGCAGCATCACGACCGGATGAATCGGAATGGGAAAGGTGAGGTAGGCCGTGGCGCCGGCGGCAATCGCGGTGAACTCGCTCGTCACATCCCAGACGGCGGGGAAGAAGGTGCCGGTGAGATCGACCAAGAGGCCGCGGTGCGGGTCCCTAGGCCTATCCCGCACGTCGTAGTGCAGGCCGAGCCGCAGGCCCGCCTCGCCGAAACGTCCGAAACCGTAGGGCCGGCTCGTCGAGATGAAGCGGTTTGGCGTGCTGTCGGTGATCGTGTACTGGACCACCGGTCCGAAGGACAGGTCGCTCCGCGGACCGAGCGCGATTGCCAGGGCCGGCTGGAACAGCCACTGCTGCTGTCGCAGCTCGAAGAAGCTCGCCGGGGCAGAATCGGGCGTCGCGTTGCCGAAGCCGTGGAAGTTGATGATCTCGAACTGGGACATTCGGGCTGTCGCCGTGAAATGCAGCGGGGAGCTTTCCCGCCGTTGATCCGCCGTCATCGAGATCCGGAATCCCCCGATCTTCGAGGCGTAATCGGCCTGGAGTCCGATGGCGCTCGAATACGGCCGGCGGCGGAAGCCATAGTGGTACCGCCTGACCCCGAGAGTGGGGACGATGCCCAGATCGCGGTTGGCGTCCAGGCTGAGCAGGGGTACGACCTTGCCCCCCCGATCCTGTCCCGGCAGTACGAGGTGACCGTTCTCTTTCACCCAGGGCCGCCGGTTGAAGAGAGTGTCCGGCCCATACCCGACCCCCTTCACCGGTCCGACGTCGTACCGGCGGGCCCGATGGCCGTGACCGTCCACCCTGGACGTATCGATCAATCGGTTGGTGCCGTTGCCGCCGATAACTCGGACGGCGATGCTCCCCCGGACATGGCCGGTGACGAGGGCGCTGTCATCACCGCCGTGCAGATACACACGGATCTCCGAGGTCTCCCGCCGGTCGAACCGCCGGAGGAAGTACGGGGTGCCGTTTCCCGACTCGAGGCGCACTTCGACGACCCGGTCATCAACACGGGTGATGGTGGCCCGGTCGGCCGCGTCGGTCGCATGGATGTCCGCGACCGCGGCGAGCAGGAGATAGAAGTGGTTGGCGGCGTCCGGGAGCCCGTCGCGACGGTGCTTGAGCGTGCGGGCCAGCCGCGGCCCCGCCGACCGGTACTCCGGAGGCAGGACTTGCACGGCGGCATCGATGACCGAATCGGTGACTCGTCGCACCAGCTCTGCGGCCACCGAATCCCACACCGGCTTCTCCAGGCCTCCCAGCAGCCGCCGGTCGAACTCCAGGCTGTTCCACGTCAATCCGCGGATGACGTAGGGGTCGTTGAACATCAACAGCTTGGGAGCCACCTTACGACCCAGCCCCGGTAGCACTCCGTCGACTGAGCCGAACGCCCAATCTTGGTCACGCGAGATCGCCACCCACGGTGCTCCCGGGGTCGCTTGCAGTCGAGCCCATTTCCATTGCCCCGGGTGACGGTCCCAGTTGTTGAGCAACATGTCCATGAGCCGCGCGGTCAGCAGCTCGGGTGCGGCGATGCGCTCGAGGGGATCGCCGTTGAGCAACTGCAGCAGCGAGTCACTGTCGATGACCTCGGCCGCGCCGGCGAACCCGGCATGATGCTTCCGCATTCGTGGATACTCCTCAATCAGGCCGAGCCGAGTCGCGAAGTCCGCGCGAAACGCGCCCAGGAGAGTGTCATCCGGCATGACGGCGAGGACAGGTGTCACATGGAGCACGCGCGCGGCCTCGAGCAGGGGCGCGGCGACGAGAGCACCCGCCGGAAAAGTCGCGCTGACCTGATCACGAACGGCCCACTCCGCCGCGGTCCCCTTGAGCCAGGTCAGCACGTTCACCTTGTCCTTGTCCACGCACCGGAAGACGTACTCGACTCCGTCGGGCGTGACGAGACGCAAGGATTTCGTTTGGAGCCCTCCCCCAGCTTTGAGCGGGCGAAGCCCGCCGGCGAAGGTGCGCAGGTTCAGCACCTGTACCCGAAGCGGTTTCCTCCAGAGATCTCGATAGCCGCTTCCCAAGAGGAACCGGTGAAGTCCGCTGGCCTCGTACCGGGTGCCGGCCGCGATCACGACGCTGTCGCTGCCGGCGGGAAGGGACGCTACGGTCTGCGAGGCGGCGAGCGACGGCGCGAGCGCCACCAGCACGGCGGCCGCCACCAAGCTCAACGAGCGGCTCACCGCGCCTCGCGGCTGTTGGGTCATTCCTCCCCCCGCTTGTCGAGGGCTTTCTGCTGGACCGGCGTCGGTTCCCTGATCTCCAGATCGGCCGACACGATGCTGGCACCGGCAGTGGCGCGGATCGCGGTCAGGAACTCATCCCGGGTGGTGGACTTCCGTATGCGAACGAGATAGTAGAGCTCGGAAGGCTTGCCGTCATTGCTCACGACGTCGTCCAGCTTCCAGCGTTTGGCGACCTTGTCGAGCACCGCCGTCACGAGCTCCTGTGTCTCGCTGAGCGCATTGGTGGTAATCGAGAGAATGGCGTTGTATCGGGGCTTCTTTTGGTCGTCGCCCAGGACATCACGCACACGCTTGAAGCGCTGCGCCAGGGCGCCCACCTGATTCGGGGTGAGCGCGAGCACCAGGTCACGGTCCGGCACCTTTCCGCCTCGCTTCTGCGCCAGGTTGCTCAACGGCCCGGTCCACTGCGAGGAGGCCGTCGGTTCGAGCACGTTGCGGCCGTAGTCGTAACGCCAGATGAGGATCACGAGGAAGTTGAACACGACGGAAACCACCACACCGACCGTCATGGTTTGCACGCCGGCTGCGAACCCGACCGCGATCGCGAGAAAGATGAACACGACGTCCCGCGCGTCCTTGAGGGTGGTGCGGAACCGCACGGCCGAGACCACGCCGGCGAGGCTGAACGCCAGCGCGAGGCTGTTGCGGACGATGAGGATAACCCCCGCGACCACGATCGGCAGGATGATCAGCGTTTGCACGACCGACTGGTTGTACGTCCGCGTCCGCTGCGCCGACATGTAGACCCAGGACACCGGCAGCATCAGTGCGAGCGTGCCGATCATTAGGATGAACGTGCTGATCGCGAGCTCCAGGGGAAGCTCGGGTTGCGTGGCTGGAGCCTTGGCCTGGCTCGCGCTCGAGCTGTCCTGCAACAGCTGGGGGGCATGAGTCAGCTGCTGCAAACGCTCGCCTGAAAACAGGTGATTGAGGATGGGGGAAACACGGAAGAGGACGACGACCACCCCCGCCAGCAAGGCGTAGTACGCAACGAGCCGAAGGATCGGCCGGTCCGAGCCCAGGGTGAAGAAGTCTATGAGCCGCTTGAAGAAGCCCATGTGTCCTCCTGGTGGATGGGGAGCATCGTCACAGGCGTCTGGCCTCTACCAGGTTCCGAAGTCACGCCGTAGACCTCCGACCTAGGCCGGCCGGCTGCGAGCCGAGAAGAGCAGCACCACTCCGGCGACGATGGCTATGATACCCGCCACCGGCGGGATGAAGCCGCGCGTCTCCGTCGTCAGCTTGGCGACGCCCAAGTCCACCTGGTTGCGATCCTTGACGTACGACACGCCGCGCAACGCCAGCACAATTGCTCCACAGACGATCAACAAGATCCCGATCATACCGGCCGGACGCATGGCTCCTCCTTTGGGACGGGTTGCCTGAAGGCGACTGCAACATCCCCCGCGACATTGCCGTCTATACGATACTGCGCTTGGGAACTCACTGTCGAGCGCCTCGGTGAAGGTACGGCGACGCGGCGACGCGCTGGAAGTGGAAGCCCACCCCCACGCCGACGGACAAGGATGGATCCCGAGCGTCGCACTTCTCGTGCCTGCCTCGTCTACGTTGGCCGTCCAGCCCCTAGGCCCGCGAGGCGGCCGGGACACCGAATCGGAGACCTCGATTATCTTCCGTCCCCACCCCAGAAGGACGCACGGATGACCGTACGCTTCTCACTCCCCGGCTCGATCCTCGCCCTCGCTCTCCTCGCCGCGGGCTGCGGCCGGGAGCGCAGCGAGACGGCGGCCGCCAACCCCGCCACGGGTAACGCGACGACCCCCGCTCCGAACGACACGGCGGCTCGCACCGTTCGCGTCCGCTTCGAGACCAGCGCCGGCACCTTCGTCATCGAAGTTCACCCCGACTGGGCTCCGCGGGGCGCGGACCGGTTCACCACCCTCGTGAAGAGCGGCTACTACGACGGGGTACGGTTCTTCCGGGTGCTTCCCGGCTTCATGGCGCAGTTCGGCATCAGCGGCGATCCGCGGGTGTGGGCGACGTGGGCCAAGCAGCGGCTACCCGACGATCCGGTGCGGCAGAGCAACACGCGGGGCATGGTGAGCTTCGCTACGGCCGGTCCGAACACTCGCACGGCGCAGGTCTTCATCAACTATGGGAACAACAGCCCGCTCGACGGCCAAGGGTTCGCACCGTTCGGCCAGGTGGTCCTGGGGATGGACGTCGTGGACCGGCTGTTCGCGGGCTACGGCGAGGGAGCGCCCGAGGGGCACGGTCCCGACCAGCAACAGATCTGGGCCAAGGGCAATGCGTACCTGCAACGTGAGTTCCCGAAACTGGATTACATCAAGCGGGCGACGATCGTGACGCCGTAGCCTCCTTATCGCGGCAGGCGCTCGAGGCTTACCAGCCTCGAGTCTTGAGTGGCGCGGTGGAACAGCGTGGAGTCGCCGCGGACCACTGCGTCCAGAAACCCGCGGGTAAGCTCCACGACGGCCGCGTATTGCTGCCCCGTGAGGCCCGCCGCCCCCGTGGCGTGTCCCACCTCCGGGAACACTCCGCTCGCCGCGCCCAGAACGGTGAAGTGGTGATGATGGAGGCCGGTCGTCTTCGCGATCCAGACGTCCTGCGCCGCGAGACTCCGCAGGATCGCCCAGTCGGGCGTCATCACGGCGTCGAGCGTCTCGTAGAAATGCAGGACCGGGAAGCGCGCGACAGCCGGTCGAAACGACGGCGCGGCTTGGTACGCCACGCGAGCGGTGGCCGTGCCGATCCCTCCGTCGAGACTGACGAGGCTCCGGACCGTGGAATCGCGCATGCCGTAGAGCAGCGCGCTGCGAGCGCCGAAGCTGTGGCCGATGACGGCGACGCCGTGCCCATCGACGTCGGGCCGCGACAGGACGGCGGCGCGGATGAGCGCGAGATCGGTGGCTTGATCTTCGGCAGCTAGTCCGACCTTGGACTCGTCGTCCGGTTGACCGGTGATTCGAGCCTGAGACGGGCTCGTCACCACGATGTACCCGTAGCTTGCGAGATACTCCCCGAGCACGCTCTGATCATCTGCCGACTGCCCGTTGCCCTGCGCCACGAGCACGAGAGGGAACCGTCCGGACGCCGGCGGCGCGTCGCGCACGGCGAGCATCGGGGCCGTGAACCAGCGGACGATCGCGCTCTCCGGGACGGAGCGGGAGAGAAGAAAGGCACAGTAGGCGTCGACGTTCTTCAGGCCGAGCCGGGCGGTATCGACGGCGGTCGTATCCGCCGCGGCGACGCGCACGTAATCCGCATACGTCAGGAATGGGCCGACGGCACTCGCGGAGGGATACCAGACGGCGAGCTGCACGCGACGCGGATGATGGGAGTCGGAGCCTCGGCTCGGGTCGCTCAGCATCTGGATGCTGAAGCCGACCGGCGCGGGACCGGGGAGCAAGAGGGCCGCCCACCACGGAGGCGTGGCCATGGGCGGGGTGCTCCCCAGAAGCAGCGCGACCAGTACCGGAGCCATCACTGTGCGTCCCCCGGCTCCCGCCCATGCCTATACATCTCTTCGTAGAGACGCAGGTCGGCTTCCCCGAGGACTCCGAGCTCGGCAAAGATCTCGCGCGCGAACTCGATCGCCCCGAGACCATTGGCCGAGATCACGCGCTCGTCGCGCACGGCGGGCGTGTCGACGTAGAGATCGGCCGTTTCGTAGCCGGGGACGTGCCGATTGAGGAACGCACGACCGTTGCTCGTATGACGGCGCTCCCGGAACAGTCCCGCCCGCGCAAGCACCGTCGTTGCGGCACAGATCGCCGCGATCGGGACCCGTTGAGTCTCGAACACGCGAAGCATTTCCTGGAGCTGGTTCGAGGGGTCGTTCTCGAGCCAAGCATCGCCGCCCGGCAACAGGAACAACGCCGTCTGCTGTGGTGACAGCGCGCGCAGCGGCAGATCGGGAAGCACGCGCAGCCCACCCATCGACGTCACGGGACTAGCCTCGTAGCCGACGCTCACGACCCGGCGCTTCCCCCAGCGGCGCAGACCGGTGAGAGCGAAGGCCGGTTCCCAATCGGCGAACCCGTCAAAGACGAGGACCGCTACGGCGGTGTCGATCGGAGCCGCTTTCGAAACCGCTCCCGCCAGCGTTCGGGGAGCGCCGTCAACTCGCTCACGCGACCCAACAGATCCTGGTCTCCGTTGTCCGCGTTGTACAATCTCGCGACCTCTGCCACGGTGATTCGCCGCTCGTCTCGAGCGATGAACTCGACAGCGTCACCCGCGGCGACGTCTCCTTCGCGCAGCACGGCAACGTAGAAGCCGCTCCGGCCGCTTTCGAGAAAGCGCTTGATCATATCCCGGCGACCAAATCGAAGGCCGAGCTTGAAGCAGGGCATGCGGGGCTGCGTGACGAGGAACTCCGCCGAGCCGGCCCGCAGCCGATCGCCGATGTGCACAGCGTTTTCGAGCAGGCCCGCCGTGGTGAGGTTCTCGCCAAACATGCCCCAGGGCAGGTCCATGCCCGGAAGCTCCCCGCGCCAGAAGGCGTAGTGCTCCGAAGGATAGGCGTAGACCGCCTTGTCACGGCCGCCGTGCACGGAGAGATCCGACTGCTCATCGCCGGCGAGATTGAGCCGCCCTACTCGCACTCGGCCCGAGACCGGCTGCTTGAAGATCGAAGTTCGCACGATCTCCCCCTGCCACGCGACGTCGCGGGGGAGGTCCACGTTGATGGAAAGGAGTTTCATTTCACCCCCGACAGCGTCTCGACCTGCTGGGTGGCTTTCGTCCAACGGTCGAGAGCCAAGTCGAGGGCGCGCTTCAGGGTTTCGAGCTCGGCGCCGAGCCGCCGGGCCGTGGCCGCGCCGTCGGGACGCGTGTAGAGGGCAGGGTCTTCGAGCGCTGCCGTCACGGGCGCGACGCGTGCCTCCAGTTCCGCCACCGCCGTCTCAGCAGCCTCGAGCTCGCGCTCTGCCTGGCGCAGCGCTTTGCGTGGGTCGGCCTTCGCGGGCAGGGCCACGCGCTGGTGCTCGTGCACCTGCCGCAGGGCCTGGTCCTCCGCGGCGCGCACCGCCGCGGCGTGGCCGCGCTCCGCGCTCACTTCCTCCCACTCGGCGAAGCCGGCGGCGAACTCCGTGAGATGGCGGTCGTGGAGCACCCAAATACGGGTCGTCAGCGCGCGTAGCAGCTCCCGGTCGTGGCTCACCAGGATCACGGTGCCGTCATAGTCCTCGATCGCGTCCTCGAGGGCCTCGATGGATTCGACGTCGAGGTGATTGGTCGGCTCGTCCAGTATGAGCAGGTTGGCTCGCGACAACATCAGGATGGCCAGAGCGAGGCGCGCCCGCTCACCGCCCGACAGCGAGTCGGCGCGGCGCTGCACCTCGGCACCGGAGAAACCAAAGCGTCCCAGGTGCCCCTGTACCTGCCCTCGGGTCCATTTGGGGCGCAGGTCGCCGATCGCGTCGTACAGTGACCGATCCAACGGGACCTGTGAGAGGTCCTGCCGGTAGTAGCCGGCGGTGATCGAGTCTCCGATCTTGAGATCGCCACCCTGCGTCGGGTGCTCGCCCAACAATGCCCGGAGCAGCGTGGACTTTCCCGACCCATTGGGCCCGAGAATTCCCAGCACGTCGCCCCGCTTGAGCGTGGCGCCGAACCGCTCGATCAGTGTGCGGGTGCCGATCCCGACGCTCACGTTTTCCGCGGTCACAACCTGGTCTCCGCCCCGATCGGTCACCTCGAACCGCAGCGCCATCGCACCATCGGCCTTGATGGTTGGAGTTAGCCGTGGCAGCCGTTCGAGGCGCTTCCGCCGTCCCTTGGCTTGCTTGCTGTTTTGTCCCGCGATGTTGCGGGCGATGTAGTCGCGTTCATGTGCGATGGTGCGTTGCTGCTGCTCGTAGGCCCGCTCTTGCGCCAGCCGGCGCTCGGCCCGCTGGACGACGAACGCGGAGTAGCTACCGGTATACGGCGTGGCGGTGCCGCCTTCGAAGTGCAGGATGTGATCCACGGTAGCCCCGAGGAACGCGCGGTCGTGGCTGACGAGCAGCACCGTCCGGTCGAGACCGGCGAGGTATTGCTCGAGCCAAGTCGTCGTCTCGAGATCGAGGTGATTGGTCGGCTCGTCGAGCAGCAGCACGTCGGCGGTCGTCATGAGTTGCCGGGCCAGGCCGAGCCGGCCCAGCTCGCCGCCCGACAGGGCCGAGAGCGGGGTGACGCGGGCCTGGGCGGGATCGAACTCGAGGCCGTGCAGCACCGCATCGATGCGCGACGTGACGGCATAGCCGCCCTCGCGCTCGAACCGCTCGAGGTCGCTCGAGTAGCGGGCCATCGCCTGGGGCGACGAATCATGGGCGAGGCGGCCGGCCTGCTCTTCGAGCGACTGCTCCAGCGCCAGCAGCTCGGCCAGTTCGCCGGCCGCGGCCGCCCAGACCGTCGTCGCCCCGCCGAATTCGCGGTGCTGCTCGAGCAGCGACACGCGCAACCCGGGCGCGCGCGCGATGCCGCCGCGCGTGGGCGCGATCTCACCGGTCAGGAGCCGGAACAAGGTCGTTTTCCCTGTGCCGTTCCGGCCCACGATGCCCCAGCGTTCGTCGGGCGCGACCGTGAATGTGACGTCCGAGAAGAGCGTATCGGCGCCGAAGTCGACACCGACGCCACGAAAACCGATCTGCGTCATGAAGGGAAATCTACGCGGGCGGCTCCTTCAAATCCTTCAACGTGATGATGACGGCACCGAGCGCCAGGAGAATCGCGATCCCCGCCGCCGTTCCGGCCCAGAACATGCCAAGGCGCGCAAGAAACGCGACGAGGGCGAGGAGTAGTGATACCGCGGCGAGGTAGACCAGCGGATGTCGGCCCCGCAGTGGAGTTCTCGGTCTCCGAGGC
>JBGPIJ010000005.1:0-29499 GCA_041484865.1 Gemmatimonadota bacterium | reverse complement strand
GAGGACGACGCTGTCCGGCGCATCGAGCGGGATCGCCGCGAGTGCCCAATAAACCCCGGGGCCGTCCCCCCGTTCGAAATGGAGTCGCTCTCCCCCGGCGATTCCCTTGGGGACAGGGAGCGACGGGGCAGTCCGGTTTCCGATGGCGAGCGATTCTGGGGTCACCCAGATCACCACCACGCTGCCTTGCAGAGGACGCGCCGGTCGCCACACGACACTTCGCGGCGCCGCCACCGCGAGCAGCACCGCGCCCACGAGCCACGGTTTCGGGGCCGACACCGTCAGATCACATCCTCCTGGAGATGGCTAGTGTAGGACGCCCTGCTCCACAAATGACAGGGCGCAGGACCGGTGGCCTACCTGGGCCCCGCGCCCTACGCCCCATGCGCTCCGCTGCGCGCCCCTGCGCGCTACGGTTTCTTTATCCGCAACTGCAACCCGCGGCGGTTCAGAGCACGTCCCTCGACCGTGGCGTTGGGCGCGATCGGGAACGATTCGCCATAGCCGACCGCGGTCATATGAGTCCACGGGACGCCGCGTGTAAGTAGATAATCACGCACCGCCGCAGCCCGCCGTGCGGAGAGGAGGAAGTTGTAGGCGAACGTGCCGACGCTGTCGGTGTGACCAGCGATCTCGAAGTACAGCTCCGGGTACACCAACATCGACTCGGCTACCCGGTCCAGGATGTTTCTGGCCATGGGCGAGATGTCGCTCTTATCGAACTCGAAGTGGACGTCCGTCAGGAGCAACGAGTCGCGGAAGATCAGGCACCCGTAACTGTCGAGCGGGGCGCCCGCCGGTGCCACGCCGTGCATGCACATGTGGGGAGGCGGCGGGGGGCGCTGGATGCACACCGGACACGGCGCCGCTGCCACCGGCGCTGGGGGCGCCCGGCGACCGGCGGTGAAGTACGAAATGCCGAGCGTGGCGATGCTGTTGTACGTGGACTTGGCCCCGGGCAGCTCCGCGTAGTGCTCGGGCATTATCCGGGCCTCGAGCCGCAGGGCAAGGTTCTCGCCGATCATGTGTCGCACCCCCAGGCCGAACTGAGCGCCCCAGGTCGGGTGGGTTTTCAAGCCGTTGCCGGTGATGCGCGTGAACTGCGTCCCCAGCGTGACGAAGAGGTTCGTCCCCTCGTTCAGGTTCGTCGTGCCCGTGACCGCGGCGAACGGCGACAGATACTTTACGCCCGAACCAGTGGCACCTCCGGCCCCGATGCTGAACCCGAGGTTGCTGTTGAAGTTGTAGCCCAGGCGCGCGGCCGCCGCGGGCATGAGGCGACTCGGGTTGGCATTGTCAGCGAACCCGCGTCTCCCGAGAAAACCGTTGAGATGGCCGTCCGAGTACATGGCGCCGCCACCCACACTGAACTCCCAGCTGCCATCGCGCTGGGCCGCCACAGGCTGCGCCAGCATCAGCATCGGCAGCAACGCCAGCAGCGCGTGCGGGGCGAACGAGAATCGGTTACGCATAGTAACTCTCCGAAAAGGGTTGTTCATCGTTCCTCTCGTCCTGACCCGGGAGCCAGATCCGTCTTCGACTCCCGGGGGCCCGCCGTCGTATGCTTACGGCAGGGTGATCGTGTCGCTCGTGCCCAGTGACACGGCACCGTTTCGCGCCAACGCTCTGCCGGTCATGGTTACGGTGTTATTCAGCGTGATGGTCGTGAGCGCGATGATATTGCCTCTGAACACCGTGCCGTTCCCAAGCGTCGCGGAGCTGCCGACCTGCCACCAGACGTTCTTCGCTTGCGTGCCGTTGATCAGGCTGACGGTGCCGGCTGTCGTGAGCGTGGACGCTGCCTTGATCACGAACAGCGCGTTGGCATCGCCCTGGCCGTCGAGCGTGACGGTTCCCGTCACTCCCACCGACGACAAGCCACAGTAGACGCCCGGCGTGATCGTCGTGCCACCCAGATCGGCGACAATCGTGGTCCCGCACGGCCGGGCGACCAGATCGTTGTAGGCCGTGGTGAGGTCTGCTTGAGCCGTCGCCGCGACGGCATCAGCCAAGTGCGTCACTCCCGTGATCGTGCACGGAGGGAAGCCAGTCGTCGTGCTTCCTGGGCTGACGCCCACATCGGCGTTGATGGTGCCCGGGGCGCCGGCACAGGTGACCGTCGAGCCAGCGAGAATCCCGTAGGTCGCTGCCGTACCCAGCGCCGGTCCGACCGGCCCGGGCGCGGTCACGATCACAGTCGCGAAGCCCGACAGATACGGTCCGCTCGTTGCCTTCACGGTATTGGTGAACGGCCCGACCACGGTGCCCGCGGTGAACAAGCCCGAGCTGCTATTGATAGCTCCACCGCCCGCCACCACGGACCAGGCCAGCCCTGCCGGGAGCACAACAACAGCCCCGGTGGCATCCCGACCCACAGCGATGAACTGCTGGGTGCCGTTCGTCGGCACAGTGGCCGGGTTGGGCGTGACGGTGAGCGTCGCCAATTGACCTGGAGCCGGTGGGCCCAGGCCGCCTTCATCATTGTGCTCGCAAGCCGCGAACAAGAGCGCCGCGAAGAGCAGGACGCCTGCAAAACGCATATACCCTCCCCTGTAGAAGTGTCCCTGACGTCGTCGAGCAAATTGGCTTCCTGGGCGCGAAGCCACTTTGAAGGTGAACCGAACGTTTCTTCATAAATCTTTCGCGGGCTTGGCACAGCTTTTTTCCGGCTGGAGCTTGCTGCGGTCTCAGGACGCCGAGGCGATGAGGTTACAGTGCCATTCTCACCACGCGCGCGAGAAGTCGTTTGAGCCAACCCTGCGGCGGGAGACCGCGATCGAGTGCGGCACGATCCTCGACCCAAGTGGCAGCGCCGGCGAGCAGCAGGAAATCCGGCACGGCGTCGAAGGTCGCGAATCCGGAGATCAGCACGGCCGCTTCACCGTCCATGAGCATGCTGCGGTAGTCCTGATTCGGCGACCCGACGGCGAGGTACAGCACCATCCGGCGCCGTTCGGCGGCCGAGAGGGTACGGAGCGCGGGCGTGATCACGCGTTCCCCCGTGCGCTCGAGGGCGCCCGTGAGAATACTGTCGTTTGCCTGCGGGCCCTCCCGGATCTGACGTCCTCGCTGAACGAGATACTCTTGCAGGATGGCCGCCATCGGCGGGCCGCTGATCAGCAGATCCCAGCTTTCACGCGAGAGGTACAGGAAGCTCTTCACATGCAGCTTGGGCTGCGTATCCGATGCGGAAGCCGCCTTCGAGTCCCCGGCCGGGCCGGAGTCTGTTGCGCCGTACGAGCCTCCCCCGCCGCCACTCGGGGTTTCCGAGAGCGGAGCATGAGTCACGGTTTCCGGGACCGCTGTGCTGTCCAGCACGTGATAGACCGATGGGTCGAACGCGTAGAGGTCGCGAAGAAAGGCCGTCGTCGCAAGGTTACTCCGTAGCGCAGCAACACGGCCGCGGAGGTCGTCAACACGAGTGTGGGCCTCGTACAGTCCCACTCGTATCTGTCCCCCGACCTGTCCGAGTTCCGGCTCGAGGTCGTGCTGGAACGTGATGAGCCGTGCCATGAGGTCGTGGATCAGCGCGACGACCGGCCACCCGAGGTCCGGTGCGGACGTCTTGGATGTGGCGATGACGAGTACGCGGACCCCGCGCAACGCCGCGCCGGCGAGCAGCGATCCGTACAACTCATTGAGCCAGATCGAGTCCGGCACCTTAACGACGCCGCCGGGCGCCATGAGGTTGAACAACGTCGCTTCGGCGACCGCGATCTCCTTCGTGGCGAAGCCCGTATGATTGTGCAGCTCGCTGACCCCCGCGGCGACCCTGCCCGCGGCCTCGAGGCGCTCGATCTCGTGTTGGATTCGCAGACCGTAGTCGGGCGGCTTGGCGCGCGGCTGCAGCACCCACGGCGCCTGGTCCGCGGAGATGCCTTGCGACGCGAGCAGCTCGCGAGCTTCGTCCCGCAATGCCAGCGCCGCCGGTCCCTGGACCATGATCGCCCGATCTTCCCAACCGGGCCCGCTGTATTTTTGGCCCACCCCCATCCCCGTGTACATCGCCATGCCCCGGTATGGGTCATCCTCGGACACGTCGTACAGCACCACTTTGCGATGATCGCGCATCACGTTATCGGGGAGGCCGACAATCGGGAGGATACCGCCGCTGCGGAACGATGCATCCCCCGGATTCGTGATGCTGATGTGTACCTTGACGAGCTGGTGCAGCCACGCTTCCCCGCGCTGGGCGCGCTCCGCCGACAGGAGCCGGGAGTGCCCAACCGCCTCACGGAGCTGCTGCTGGGCTTCCATGATGGCCTCGCGCATCGGATTGTCACGTGCGGGCGGAGGATTCCCCAGCGGATTCAACAGGACGCGCAGCAGCGCACGGCTGCGGCTTTGCTCAAAGTAGAACTGATCGAGGAAGATCATATAGACCGGGAGGTGCCCGGTGGAATCGTATTGCGCAATGCGGGCCCGCAGCGCGGTGAGGTAGGCCTGGGTGACCACCGCCGTCGCGAACCGATCGGGACGCCCCTCGTCATCCGTGCCCCGAAAGTCATGCACCCACAGGATGTGGTACTCCTCGGCCCGGCTGATCGAGCGTATCAGCTGCGGCTGGAAGCGTTCGTTGGGGAGATACCATACCCGATTCCCGTGCGTCACCGGCTCCCGACCCGCGTGGCTGATCAGCGTGTCCAGTTCCGCCTGCTCGTCGTATTGTTCCGGCAGCAGGGCGAGCTGCAATGGCAGCCACACGAGACGTGAGTCCTGCATGCTCTCGTGGTTGGCCGCGCGGATCTCCTCGACCACGTCGAGCAGCGACTGGAACACGTACAGCGCCGCGTCCATGCGATCCGTCGGAGCTCGAGCCTCGGTCACGAGCCAGCGCGCGAAGCTGCCTCGCGCGCTCCGGCCGAACTCCCGCGTCGTGTCGTCCCGCTTCTTCTGCCCGATCAGCCGGTTGTAGGGAAACAGCACGTCTTCAAGGAGAATCGTTTTGGCCCGTTCCGCCGCGCGCGCGCCGAGCCCGCTGTCCGCGAGCGCCAGTGAAAAGGCCTGCGTGAGCGCGGCATGGTAGAATCGGATTTCCGACTCGGCGGTCCGATCGGCGAGCCGGGCCTTGAGCGCCACGACCCCGTCGAGCGCGGGCGCCATCATCCGGTTGATCCAGGCGCCGGCCTCGCGCACCTGCGACAGCGCGCCGGCCAATGCTGAATCCGGAGTGGTGAACGCCAACGCCTCGGGCCGCACCGCCCGCAGCCTCACGTAGTCCTGCCGCGGACGACCGTGTCCGCGTCGCGGCTGCGCGATCGGGAGCGTCAGCCCGACGTTCCAACTGTTGCTCCGTGTGGGCAGGAACTCGATGCGAACATCGCTGCCCCGCCCGATGATCCCAGAGCGGCGTACGGGTGCGACGATGCGCAGCAACAGATCGGGTCTTCCCGCCCGCAGGTTGTAATCCAGCCCAGCCCCGACGCACAGCAATGGGCTGAGCAGCATCGCGCGGACCCCATAGTCGGGGTGGACATTCCGGAAGCCGCCATAGCCTTCCACGCCGATCCCGAGCAGCTCGATCGTCGGGTTCGTGATGTCCCGGAATACGCCGAATTGGAATTGTGTGCTGAGCTGGTTACTGCCCTCGCGCCACAGGCCGTTCGAGAAGCCGAGGTATGGCTTGTAAACCTCGGGCAGACCGAGCGAGCGCACCTGTTGCGCCCGTGGTGAGGACGCGAAGGTGACAAAGACAAACGTGAACAACGCGAGCTGGCGCACTCATCGCCTCGACGCTGATGCGATTACGACTCTGAATTCGGGCTCGCAGGCATGAGCCTCGTGATTCTCATTGTAGGCGGGACGATGTATGGAGTTCCGTGAACCGTGGGCGAAGAAAACGAAGGCCCGATGAACGAGAATGACAGGGCGCAGGGACCCGCGGCTCACCTGCGTCGCGCGCCCTGCGCCCTGACTCCCATCCATCACTTCGCTCGCTGCGCGCTAGTGTTTCTCTGTGCGCAGCTCTACCGCTGAATTAGTTCCTTCCATCTTTGTCGTGGCCATTCTGGTCCTGGCCATTCTGGTCTTGGTCATCTTGGTCATGGCCATCCTTATCATGGCCATCTCTATCGTGACCATCCTTGTCGCACTCGCCTGCGTGTGGCTTATGCAGCTGGATGTTGCCGCCTTCGACTGTGCCGGAGGCGTTGTAGACGAGTGTTCCGGAGGCGTTGAAGACGCGAATCGCGAACGTGTCGTTCCGTCCCGGCTCGCCGTTATCGCTCACAACCACCCGGTAGGTGTAACCGGCCACACCGTTGTAGTTGGCCGTGCCATCGATATGCCGGGTTGTGAGGTCGAGCGCGACGTAGCCCGTCACACCCGTGCCGTGCACGGTGGGTCCGTTGAGCCTGTGGTCATTGTACTCGAGGTGGCCCCAGAACCCGCCGTCCTTGGTCCCCCCGGACACACCGAAAGTGCCCTTCTCATCGGGATGGGACTTCCCGCCCTTCGCCCCTGACGCGAGCCAGATGAATCCGCCACCGGTCACGCGATCGCGGGAAATCTTGCAAGGACCAGGCCCCGGCCCAGGCCCGGCGCCGCAACTGTTGTTGACGTTCATGTCAGTGATCGTCACGGCGGCCTTCGCCCAGGCTCGACCAATGAAGGTTCCGGGAGCGCTGCTCAACCCCGTAAAGGTGATGGCCGCACCCGCGAGAATGGTTCCGACGAAGTTGGCCCTCGTCATAGTCACGCCTGCGTCGACCCGCCAGAACACGTTACACGCCTGCGCGCCATTGATCAGGTTCACCGAGATATCGGTGCCCGTCAGGGCACCGACTGCCGTCGTCCCGATTTTGAAAATCCAGACCGCGTTCGGGTCCCCCTGCGCGTCGAGCGTCAAGTTGCCCGCGAGCGTCGCCGCCGCGTCGGTACAGTAGACACCGGGGAAGAGGGTCATTGTCCCGGGGGTGCTGCTCAGGTGGTGGGTGGGGTCGGTCGAGCATGGTGTATTCCCGAGCGCGATCCACGCGAGGACGAAGTCATTGTAAGCGGCAGCGGCGATCGCGTCTCCCTGATGGACGGTTCCCGGCGCTACGACCGTGCACAGGACCGGGACCCACACTCCGCCGAGGAGGCCTGCACCCACGTCGCCGATCACGTTTACCGGGATCGTGGACCCGGTACAGCTCACCGAGGGGCCGCCCAGGAGGGCGAAGCTCGACGCCGTACCCAGTGCCGTCACGGACGATCCGCCAGGGACCGCCGCGCGGGACGTCTTCAAGGTTGGGCTGGTCGGTCCGTTGGAAAGTTGGCTGGAATCTGGGCTACACGCCGCTACAAGCAGCGCCGTGACCGCACCGACGACGACGAGTCGTGCGGTACGTTGGGATAGAAGAGACATACTAAACATAGGATTCCTCCTTACATGAGAAAGACACACACCCTAAGAGACAGACAACTCGCTTCGCTTCGCTCAGAGAAACCAGCCCGCAATTTTGCGGCCACTTTCGTAAAGCCTCGGGAAATAAGCATCTAGCTTTGCTTAGACGAGGGACTCCAAGCCCGCACATTCACGACCCGTGGCGGGGCCGCAGCACCAAGTCGATCCCCATCCAGAGCTGCTTCCAGATCCCCATCCCCACACCCAGTGCCATTGCCTGCTTGGAGATCCCGTACTTGCTCCACAACTCGTCGGCGGTCATGAACCAGCGGCCACGCACTCGCAGGACGCCGTCTTCGCTCCAGGCGATGACGGGGACCGTGAGTGGCGTGGTCGTGCCGTGCAGCACCAGCGAGCCGACGGCGATCGCAGCCACCGAGTCGCCCCCGGTGTGCCTCACCCCGACCAGTCTATCGATCGTGAAGACGATCTGCGGGTACTTGTCCACCTCGAGTACGCTCTTTCTCGCGAACGCATCGCGGCCCTTCTCACCCGTAACCAGTGCCGCGGCGTCCACCACGATCCTCCCTTGAACGCCCTTCCAGGTCCCCGTGTCCTGCGTCATCAGCTGCCCGTGTACCGCCTCGGTGCACACCGGCCGTGCCCGCGAGCGGGCGAGCAGCGGGATATGCGTCGTATCGTCTGGAGGGAATTGGAGCATGCGCTCGCTGACGCCCAGCCCTGGACTTCTCCCCTCTCCGGGAAGCCACGATGGGTCGAGCGGGCATGTTGTCGCCCACAGGTGGTTCAGGTGTGGGTTGACCTGCCACCACGCGAGACTGCTCTTGGCATCGACCGTGTAGGCGGTGACCCTGCTCTGGGCCCCCGCAGTCGCCGCGACGAGCCACAGTGCCGTCGCGAACAACGGGCCGGAGGCTCGAATTGGCTGATTGAACTTCATGGGCCCTCCCGGTATGAAGCGTCCCGATGCACGCGCGATTCCCCAAGGGGAACGCTATGCCGGAGGCCTGAGAAGCCCCTGAAGCAGCCGTGAAGGTTTGTGTCGGGAGGTTTACGCGGCCCGCGCCGGCAGGCTCTTCCCGGCGACGATCGCTTCGACTTCGGCACGATCGAGCGTCTCGCGCTCGAGCAGCATGGCGGCGAGGGCATCGAGAGTGAAGCGGTTCGCACGGACCAGGTCGGTGGCGCGCGCACACGCGTCCTGCGCGATGCGGCGCACCTCCTGATCGACCAGCTCGGCGGTGTGCTGCGAGACGTCATAGCGCTGGACGACGTCGCGCCCCGACAAGCCAAGCTCGGGACGCTCGATCACGGTGATCGGACCCACGGCGTCGCTCATGCCGAACTGCGTCACCATTTGCCTGGCAAGATTCGTGGCTTGTTGGAAGTCGTTCGCCGCCCCGGTCGTGATCCGATCCGAACCGAAGACGAGATCTTCGGCGGCGCGGCCGCCGTAGGCCACGGCCAACCGGCCAAGGAGATAGGCCTTGGTGTAGCTCCGGCGGTCCTGCTCCGGGAGGGCGAAGGTGATGCCGAGCGCCCTGCCCCGCGGAACGATGGTCACCTTCTGCACGGGGTCGAGACCGGGGATCAGGAGGTTCACGAGCGTATGCCCCGCTTCATGATAGGCGGCGAGCCGCCGGTCCTCCGAGGTCAGCACCATGCTCCGCCGCTCCACGCCGAGCATCACCTTGTCCTTGGCGTCCTCGAAGTCCCGCCGGTCGGCCCGCTCCTTGTTGCGCCGCGCGGCCAGCAGGGCAGCCTCGTTGACGAGGTTCGCGAGGTCGGCCCCGGAGAGCCCCGGAGTCCCCCGCGCGATCGCGGCCAGGTCGACGTCATCGGCCAGCCGGATCTTGCGGGCGTGCACGGCGAGGATCTGCTCGCGCGCGCGAACATCGGGGAGCTCGACCGCGATCTGGCGATCGAATCGCCCGGGACGCAGCAACGCGGGATCGAGCACGTCCGGTCGGTTCGTCGCCGAAAGCACGACGACCCCTTCGGTCGGCTGAAAGCCGTCCAGCTCCACGAGCAGTTGATTCAGCGTTTGCTCGCGCTCCTCGTGCACCCCGGTCAGGCCGACCCCCCGTTGTCGCCCGACGGCGTCCAGCTCGTCGATGAAGATGATGCATGGAGCGTTCGCCTTGCCCTGCTCGAACAAGCTGCGCACGCGGGCGGCGCCCACGCCAACGAACAACTCGACGAAATCCGACCCCGAGATCGAAAAGAAGGCGACGGCTGCCTCTCCGGCCACGGCCCGGGCGAGTAGCGTCTTGCCGGTTCCGGGCGGGCCGACGAGAAGCACGCCCTTGGGAAGGTGTCCACCGATACGCTGGAACTTGGCCGGCTCCTTGAGGAAGTCGATCACCTCCTGCAGCTCGGCCTTCGCTTCGTCGGCTCCGGCGACGTCGGCAAAGGTCACTTTGGGCTGCTCGCTGGTGACCGGACGGGCGCCCGCTCGGCCGAACGACAACGCCCCCTGGCCCACGCTCCGCATCTGCCGCATGACGATGAACCAAAATCCACCGATCAACAGCCACGGGATCATGGAGAACAGCACGCCCAACCAGGATGGCCGGCCCTGGGCCGCCCGGATGGGGACGCCCTGTTGTTCGAACCGAGCGACGAGGGGCGCGGGATCCGCGAACGGCAGCTTGGTCCGGAACTCCCGTACCTCACGCTGCGCGAGCAGAACGGGCTTACGAAACTCTCCCGTGAGCTCGTGTTCATCCGGCAGAACTTCGACGGCAGTGATGTTGCCCCGGCCCAGCTCGCGCGTCAGGTCCGAATAGGTGATCTCCGCGCGCCGGTCCCGACCCGGCAGAATGCCGAACAGCATCATCGCCGTCGCGAACACGAGCGCCCAGAGCAGCGGAGCGCGTGGCCACGCCACCCGAGGTGCGGAACGTCGCTTCGGATTCGGTCGTTCGTTCACGGCAGGTCATCCTCGGCGCTCGCGACGTGGCCCTCGGCGCCCACGGGACTCCGACGCCGCCCTACACGACGGCGTGCGGCTGCTGCTGCTTGAGCAAACGGCGGATCGGCCCCGTTTCGTCGACGAGCAGATCCAGCACGTCGTCAAGACTGAGAATGCCGACCAGCCGACTGCGCTCGCCGGTGACGACCAGCCGGCGCGTGCTGGCTTCGGCCATGCGCAAGATCGCATGCTCGATGGGCATGTCCTCGTCGATGGTCCGGAGCGGCTGGGTCATGATCTTCGACACCGGAGTCGTGTGAGGATCGAGGCCCGCCGCCACACAGCGAATGGCGATGTCGCGATCCGTGACGATGCCCATGGGCGCGTGTGTGTCGTCCGCGCTCACGATCACCAGCGTCCCGACCTCGAATTCGGCCATGCGGCGCGCCGCAACACGCACCGGTTCCTCCGGTGTCGCGGTCATGACCGTGCGACTGCAAATCCGACCTGCTGACATATGTACCTCCCGGTGAGAGTGCGAACGCTATTCCGCTCGTTCAAGCCCCATTCCCTGGAGAGAGTTGGGTCGGGCAAGCGGCGAGTTGACCGCCTTAGGAGGGTTCCCATCACGGGAGCCCTGGAGGTGTCGACTTCGGTGACACCATCCTTACTGCCTGACCCTGCGCGAATCCTAGCCTTCCATGTCTTAGGACACTCTGAGAGCGACGTGAGGGTTCGTGCAGCGGGCCGCGGCGCGTACCGACGAATTCCCTACCTGCCGGCCAGCCCGGTGATCCGGTAGTCGAGCGGCACTTCGACGAGCACCCGCACCGCACGACCGTGCACCCGCGCTGGACGAAACAGCGCGTGCAACAGCCAATCTCGCGACGGCGGGTCAAACTCGGGGTTGGGACTCTGCATGATCCTGATCGAGCTCGGCTCCGCGCGTCCCGCGGTGTCGATAATCGCCCGCAGCACAACGCGCCCCTGGATTCCGGCCTGCCGCAGCAAATCCGGATAGCCAGGATGCGGCGCCGAGAGTACCGACGGCTTCTCTTCGACGATCGCTTCCAGATACACGTCACCGGCCGTTGGCACGACGCCGCTCGCCACACCGCCCTCCACGCCGGTCCCCGTGTAGTCCTGCGGGTTGAATCTCTCCTGGAGGTTCACGGGCGGGATGCTCGACGGGACTTCGGTGGGCGCGAGGACCGTCTGGAATCCTTTGAGCGCCATTTGTAGCTGCACCGGCGCCTCGGGCGGCTTCTGCTGCTGCTGCTGTGCTTGCGCGAGGTACACCAGTGTGGTGTCCACTCTGACCCGCGTATCCCCGGGGCCCACATGCAACGTCGCGAGGATCGCACCGCCAATCACCACAATGTGGGCCGCAAGGGACGAGAGGCCCACGCCAACCGACTTTCCGCCTTTGCGCTCACGCCGGGACTCGATCAGCTTCTCAAGCACGGCTCCTCCCGCAAGCTCACGCCATCGTTCCCTGTGCAACGGTGGGTGAGCCGACATGAGAGGGCCTTGAAACCTCCCCGAAGCAACTATCAGGCGGCACGTTTGCACGGATGCCCCAGAGACCGACGCTTTCCTGAGAACTCGGTATGCCTCACCTGGGACGTTTCACTCCCCTTTCACGTCAGCCTCACGCCGCCGCGGCAAGTCTTGTCAGGTGATAGCCTCCTCCGAGTTGTTGAGCCACACGGCGGAAGTGAAGCTGCGGGTCCGAGCGCCGTCCTTCGGGAGCCTCGCATCGGAGGCTGGGCGGGCGCTCGGCGCGCTCGAGCTTGGCACCGCTCGGTCGTCCGGATTGGGCCCATGGCGGGAGTTCGAGGTTCATGCCAGTGACCGGGAGGCACTGCTCGTCGACTGGCTGAACGAGTTGATCTATCGGGCGGAAACAGAGCGCTGGGTGCCGATGGAGGTGAAGGTGCGCTCCGCCAGCGACACAGCGCTTGCCATGCGGGCCCGCGGAGTAATCGCCGAGGAGACGCCCGCGCGCGTGAAAGCCGCGACCTTCCACGGCCTCAAGATCGCCGCAGTGCCGGGCGGCCTCGAAGCCGAAATTGTGTTCGACGTGTGAGGGATGTGAGGGAGACGATGGCCAGCCTGAACAATGTAGCTCTCGCCGAATTGGTTCACGAAATCCCCGTCACGACGCGAGCGGACATGCGGGTGGCGGCCCGCATCTATGCCGACGACGAGTTGTGGCGCCAGATCTCGGGGGAGCGCGCGCTCGAGCAGCTCATCAACGTGGCGACACTCCCGGGAATAACGGGCTATGCGTACGGGATGCCGGACCTGCACGAAGGGTACGGCTTTCCGGTGGGTGGCGTAGCGGCGTTACGCGCCGCCGATGGGGTGATCTCGCCCGGGGGTGTCGGCTATGACATCAACTGCGGCGTCCGTCTGCTGCTGTCGGACCTGACCGTCGACGCGGTCCGGCCCCGTATGCAGGAGCTCGTGCACGAGCTTTCGCGCAGCGTTCCCTCAGGCGCTGGACACGGGAGTCGGCTCTCGCTGAGCGATGCCGAGCTCGATCGGGTCCTGGCCGAAGGGTGCCGCTATCTCGCCGAGCGCGGTATGGCCGACGTGGACGACCTCGAGACCATCGAGGCGAACGGCAGCCTCACCCGCGCCGACCCCAGCGCCGTCTCCCAACGCGCCCACACCCGCGGCCGAGACCAGCTCGGCACTTTGGGCTCGGGCAACCACTTCCTCGAGGTCCAGGCGGTGGACGAGATCCTGGACGAGCGTATGGCCGCCGTCTACGGACTCGTAGAGGGCGCCGTCGCCGTGCTCATCCATACGGGCTCGCGCGGGCTCGGCCACCAGGTCTGCACCGACTACGTCCGGCTGATGGACCAGGTCATGGCGAGATACGACATCCACCTCCCCGATCGCCAGCTCGCCTGCGCGCCGTTCGCCTCGCCTGAAGGACAACGGTACTTGGGCGCCATGTGCGCGGCCGCGAACTTCGCGTGGGCGAACCGGCAGACGATCACCCATCGGGTACGCGACGTGTTTCGGCGCTTGCACGGGGAGGCCGGCGCGTTGCGCGTGGTATACGACGTGGCCCACAACATGGCGAAGCTCGAGGAACATGGCGGCGAGCTCGTGTGCGTGCACCGCAAAGGCGCAACCCGCGCCTTCGGGCCGCATCACCCCGAGACGCCGGCGCGCTATCGCGCGGCCGGCCAGCCTGTGTTCATCCCCGGGAGCATGGGCACCGCCTCCTATGTGCTGGCCGGCACGGACGAGGCGTCGATCCTGAGCTTCGGAAGCGCCTGCCATGGGGCGGGCCGATTAATGAGCCGCCACGCGGCGAAGCGGGTGAAACCCGGGCGCGAGGTGCGCCGGGAGCTGGAAGCCCAGGGAATCGTCGTCGCGTGTCAGTCGAGCGGCGAGCTGGCGGAAGAGGCACCGTTCGCGTACAAGGACGTGGAACGCGTGGTGGACGTGGTGCACCGCGCGGGACTCGCCCGCAAAGTCGCTCGACTCCGGCCGCTCGGGGTCGTGAAAGGCTGAGGGAGGGCGTGATGCTACAAACGCTCGAGATCGCAGTCCAAGGTGCGACGCTCCAACGGGACGAGGAGGCGATGATCCACCGCTTTGTCGAGCGCTTCCCGGACTTCCTGGAAGGCATCGAGAGTTGTCGCCTCGTGGTGAACGTGCTACTGCCCCACCGGGGCGAACACCGCAAGTACACGGCGCACCTGCAGCTCGTGCTCCCCGCCGGGGAAATCGCGATCGCGAGTCCGCCGGCGGAGGATCGCTTCGCGATAATCCAGTACGTGCTGGACGCCGCTGGCCGACAGCTCGAGGACTATGCCGTCCACCACCGGTACGACTCCAGGAGACTCCGCCCATGACCACCTTCATCATGCTGACCCGCGTGGCGCCCGAGGCGATTCGCTCACCCCATGCGGTGGAGACGCTCGAGCGCCAGGCGATGAACGCCGTGCGCGCCGAGTGCCCGCAGGTCGAGTGGCTCCACAGCTGGGCGCTGCTCGGCCCATACGACTATCTCGACGTGTTCCGCGCTCCCGATGTCGAGACCGCGACCAAGGTCGCTACCCTGGTGCGCATCGCGGGACATGCGACGACCGAGGTCTGGGGGGCGACGGAGTGGCCGAGGTTCAAAGCGATGGTGCGAGAGCTTCCTGAGTTGAGCGGGCTGATCACGGCGGAAGCCTGAACGACGGAGGAGGGTGCCATGGCCGACTGGTTGAATCTCGAGGTGGCCGCGCGCCTCGAGGAGGTCGCGCGACTGCTGCAACAGCAGGGTGCCAACGCGTTCCGCGTTGAGGCGTACCGACGGGGCGCGGACGCCGTGCGCCGGCTACGCCGGCCCGTTTCGGTCGTGCTGCGGGACGAGGGCCCCGAAGGGCTCGAGCGATTACCCCACATCGGTCCGAGCCTCGCGCGCGCGATCCACACCCTCGTCGAGACGGGACGCCTCCCGATGCTCGACCGCCTGCGGGGCGAGAGCGACGCCGTGGCGCTGCTCGCGTCGGTCCCCGGCGTCGGGCCCGTCCTGGCGCAACGCCTCCACGAGAACCTCGGCATTGAGTCCCTCGAGGATCTAGAGGCAGCGGCGCACGACGGCCGACTCGCCCAGATCGAGCAAATCGGGGAGAAGCGACTCGCGGGTATTCGCGACTCGCTGGCGGGGCGCTTGGGGCGCATCCGTGCTACCGGGGAGCCCGAGGTCGAAAACGAGCTGCCGGTCGATGAGGTACTCAGCGTCGACCGGGAGTATCGCTCCGGAGCGGCCGCCGGCACGCTCAAGCTGATCGCTCCCCGCCGCTTCAACCCCGAAGGCAAGGCCTGGCTCCCGGTGCTCCACACCGAGCGCGGCGAACGCCGTTACACCGCCCTCTTCTCCAACACCGCGCGTGCGCACGCGCTCGGGCGGACGCGAGACTGGGTCGTGCTGTATGCGGACGGCGGGCGGGGAGAGCGCCAGTGCACCGTCATCACCGCGCGGCGGGGCGTACTCAAGGGCAAGCGAGTGATCGCCGGGCGCGAAGCGGAATGCGCGCGCCACTATTCCGAGCATCGACCCCATCGCGACGGTGCCGGCTCGCCGCCCCAGCTCAGCATGGCATGACCATCGAACGCGACGATCCGCCCTCTTACGCAGATCCCCGAGCGCTTACGCCGTAACTCGCAGCTCGTCATCCACCTCAACGACGCCCGGCGCCGACCACGCCGCCGCTTCGGCAGCCTCCCGCTCGGCCCATGAGTGCACCTGCCCGTGAAGTGTCACTCGGCTCTCCTCCACCTTCACCTGGATCTGCTTCGCGTCGAACTCCGCGCTCCGTCGCAGCGCCGCTTCGATGAGCGCCCTCACGTCCTTTACAGCCACCTGCGCCTTGACCGTGATGCGATTCGTCACGCCCTTGATTCCCGCCAGGCGGTGGATTGCCTCCTCGGCCGCGGTGCGCTGATAGTTCCAATCAACCGTGCCCTCGAGACGTACCCACCCATCCGAGATTGTCGCCTGAATGCACTCCCGGGGAACGAGGACATCCCACTCGAGCGCCCGGATGACCGCCTCGGCGAGCTCGTTGTCGGTCCGCTCATGCGCGCTGACGAGCCTGACATCCAGGTCATTCACGACCGCATGGACACCCTTCACTCGTTTCGCCGCCCGTTCCGCCGCAATCTTCTCGGCGTAGCTACGGACGACTCCGGTCAGCGCGATCATGCCGTCCGGCCGCGCGGCCACGTCGATGTTGAGTGCGTCAACGCTCGGCTCGTACACGAGCTCCGTGTACACCTCGCGCTTCAAGAACTCTGCCTGGGGTTCCATAACCGTTCCTCTCCATATGGTGTACCTGGAATTTCCCTGGGCGGCCTGAGGAGATGCTGAAGCCAGCGGGAGACGACCTTGCATCCGATCTCAAGACCTCTTCATGCCGCATTCGGCAGGTTATGCCAGGTTAAGGGAAACGATGAACACGGGAGCCCTCATGCTGTCACCACAGATCGTCGCTCGGAATGTTCAGCTTTCGCCCGACGCCGAGCAGGATATCCGCACGCGCACCGCCCGGCTGAGCCGGTTCTATGACCGGCTCACGAGCTGCTGCGTGACGATCGACATTCCGCAGCGGCGCCGCCTGAGCGACGCCGAACAGTACCGCGTGCGCCTCGACATCGGCCTGCCCGGAGGCGAGGTCGTCATCAATCACCAGCCGCACGCCGAGCTGCGGACGGCGCTCGACGAGGCGTTCAGTGCCGCCCGCCGCCGGGTGGAGGACTACGCGCGGCGCCAGCGCGGGGACGTCAAGGCACGGTCGCCATGATCGGTCGCGGCTCCGTCGTCACGCAGAGCTAAGCAGAGCTAAGAGGATCGCATGCCACACAGACAGTTGATCTTCCGAGCCGCTGCGCGCGAGAAGGTGCTCCGCGGCGCCACGGCGCTCGCGGACGCCGTCCGCATCACGCTCGGCCCAAAATCGAAATGCGTGCTGATCGAGAAGAAGTGGGGCCAGCCGCTGGTCTGCAACGACGGCGTGACCATCGCTAAAGAGGTGGACCTGAAGGATCCCGAAGAGAACCTCGGCGCCCAGGTGCTCCGGGAGGCGGCCGTCCGAACCGGCGACGCCGTCGGCGACGGGACTACGACGGCCACGCTCCTTGCGCACGCGATCTTCGCCGATGGATTGCGCAACGTCGCCGCCGGAGCGAGCGCGATCGACCTGAAGCGCGGGCTCGATCGTGCCCTGCGCGTCGCGGTCGAGGAACTCAAGAAGCTGTCACGGCCGGTGAAGAGCCGGCTCGAGAAGGCACAGGTCGCGGCCATCTCGGCCCACAACGACGCCGCCACCGGCGAGATGGTGGCCGACGCGGTAGAGAAGGTCGGGCCTGAGGGAGCGATCACGGTCGAGGAAGCGAAGGGAACCGAGACGGCGCTCGAGGTCGTGAAGGGAATGCAGTTCGATCGCGGGTACCTCTCGCCTTATTTTGTCACCGACCCCACGAAGATGGAAGCCGTTCTCGAACACCCGTACCTACTGCTGTACGAGAAGCGGATCAGCAATCTCAAGGATCTGCTCCCGTTGCTCGAGCAGGTGGCGAAAGAGGGCCGCGGGCTGCTCGCCGTGGCCGAGGACGTCGACGGAGAGGCGCTGGCCACGCTGGTCGTGAACAGGATCCGCGGCACGCTCGCCTGCGTCGCGGTGAAGGCGCCGGGGTTCGGCGACCGCCGCAAAGCGATGCTCGAAGACATGGCGATCCTCACGGGTGGCCGGCTGATCGCGGAAGAAATCGGCGTCAAGCTCGAACATGTGTCGCTCGCCGACCTGGGCCAGGCGGAGCGGGTAGTGGCGGGTCGCGAGACGACCACCATCATCGGCGGCGGCGGCGCGAAGACCGCGATCACCGGACGTTGCGAGGAGCTGCGCAAGCAGATCAAGGACGCGAGCTCGGATTACGACCGGGAGAAGCTGGAGGAGCGGCTCGCCAAGCTGGCGGGGGGCGTGGCGGTGATCCGGGTTGGGGCTCCGTCCGAAACGGAGTTGAAGAGCCGCAAGGAAGCCTTCGACGACGCGATCAGCGCCACCAAGGCCGCGATCGCCGAGGGCATCGTCCCCGGGGGCGGACTCGCGTTGCTCCGCGCCATCGGGCCGCTGGAGCGCGAGGCCGCGAAGGCGGACGGCGACGAGCGTACGGGGATTCTCATCTTGCGCCGAGCGCTCGAGACGCCCACGCGACAGATCGCCGAGAACTCGGCGGTGGACGGGGGCGTGGTCGTAGACCGGATGCGCGCCGGGACCGGAGACTTCGGGTTCGACGCCGCGCGGGGCACCTATGTGAACCTCGTGGAGGCCGGGATCATCGATCCGACCAAGGTCGTGCGCATCGCTCTGGAGAACGCTGTTTCCGTGGCGAGCGTCCTGCTCCTGACCGAGGCGACGCTCACCGAGATACCGGAGCCCAAACCCCAGGCGGCAACAACGCCGGGAGAGGAGATCTAGTATGACGAGCGCGACGAAACCCAGCACCGAACGCGTCCTGGTGGTCGTCCTCGACCGGACGCTCGCGCGCTTTTTCGAGGTCACGGCCGGCGGCACGTCCGAGCTCACGAGCCTGCATTCGCCCGCGATGCGGGGAGGGAGATTCCATAGCGACCGGCAGGGCGGCCCAGGGTGGGGAGAGAAGGAATACCACGGCCGGATCCGCGAAGAGGAACGCCGTCACCTCGAGGGGGTTGTGGAACAGCTGGAGCACTTCGACTGCAATCCGGGCGACGCCTTGCTCGTGGCGGGGCCGAAGACCGCTGTGGCGGCCCTCACGCGCTCGCTACCGCCCGCACTCGCCGATCGGCTCATGGGCACGGCGCACCTCAACCCTACGGCAGTGACGCCCGCCGCAGTCGAGCGCGTGGTGCATACCGCCCAGTCCGCTCAGCGGCCGGCTACCGAGCGCGGGGTCCTGGTCGCCATACGCGAGGGGTTGGGGAGAGGCCGGGCCACCAATGGGCCGCAAGAAACGCTACGAGCGCTCGCGAAGCGACAGGTGCGCATGTTGCTCGTGCCCGCTGATGCAGTTCCGGGAACGGAGCTCATACAGCAGGCGATACGCGACGCCCACGATCAGGACGCAGCGGTCCTCACGATCCATGAGCCCGAGGTCGCGAAGCAAATCGACGTGATGGCGGCGCTGCTGCGGTGGTCGTCCGATACGGCGCTCGGAACCGCAGAGTGACGGCTAATCCAAGACGCGCCGGGACTCCGGCTCACCGTGGAGCGGCGTGTCGGTAGAACCACCGCTTTACGATTTCCACGCCGGCGAGGTAGACGACAACCATCGCGCTCAGAATCAAGAAGAATCGCCCGGGCGGCGGCACCAGTCCGAGGTCGCCCCCCAGCCGGGTGAACGGGAGCGCAACCGCCAGCGCGACCACGCACAGCGACGTCAGGAGCAGCAACGGATGGGGGCGGCTGCGGAGCGGATTGCCACGCGTGCGAATCACGAAGATCACGAGGACCTGGGTCGCCAGCGATTCGATGAACCATCCCGTGTGAAACAGCGCTTCACCCGCCCGGAACAGGTGGAGCATGACGAAGAAGGTGAGGAAATCGAACAGCGAGCTCACGGGGCCGACCACCAGCATGAAATTCCGGATGAACTTCATGTCCCAGCGGTGTGGCGCGCGGATGTAGGCGTCGTCCACCACATCCATCGGGATCGGGATCTCCGAGATGTCGTAGAGGAAATTGTTCAGCAGCACCTGCGTGGGGAGCATGGGAAGGAACGGGAGTACGACGGACGCGGCCGCCATGCTGAACATGTTCCCGAAGTTCGAGCTCGTGGCCATCATGATGTACTTCATGATGTTCCCAAAAGTGCGTCTGCCCTCCACCACCCCGTCGTGCAGCACCCCGAGATCCCGCTCCAGCATGATGAGATCGGCGGCCGCTTTCGCCACATCCACGCCGCTATCGACCGAAATACCGATGTCGGCCGAATGCAGAGATGGAGCATCGTTGATCCCGTCGCCCAGGTATCCCACCACGTGGCGGCGTCGCTTGAGAGCGAGGATGACGCGGTTCTTCTGCGGCGGCGTGACGCGACAAAACAGGTTCACGCTCTCGGCGGCGGCCTCGACCGCCGCGTCGTCCAGTCGGTCGATCTCGCTCCCCATGAGAAGGCCCGTCACCGGCACTCCGAGGCTCGTGCACAGGTGCCGCGTGATGATCTCGTTATCGCCCGTCAGAATCTTCACCGTGACGCCGAGCCCGGCGAGCGCCCGCAGCGCGTCCGTCGCGCTTGGTTTCGGCGGATCCTCGAAGGCCGCAAAGCCGGCGAACACGAGCGTCGCCTCATCGGCCACGGCGGCGCGCGGCGCCCCGGCATCCATCGGGCGCCACGCGATCCCGAGCACCCGATAGCCCTCGGCGCCCAGGGCCGCGAAGCGCGCTTGCATCGCCACCCGCGCCGCAGCATCGAGCGCGCACACGTCCTCAGGACCGTCCCGTTCGTACGTCGTGGATAGTTGCACGACATCCTCGAGCGCGCCTTTGACGATCAGGACCCGCTCCCGTCCGCGCGCGACGAGCACGGAGACTCGCCGGCGCTGAAAATCGAAGGGGACCTCGTCCACCTTCTCCCACCCGCGCACGTCGATCTCCTCGTGACGCAGGATGGCGTCGTCCAGGGGACTCCGCAGCCCCGATTCGAAGTAGCTGTTCAGATACGCCAGCTCGAGGACCCGCTGTCGGTCGCGGCCGAGCGGGTCGAGGTGCCGCTCCAGTCGAATGCACGCCTCGGTGAGGGTCCCCGTCTTGTCGGTGCACAACACGTCCATGCTGCCGAGATCGTGAATCGCCGCCAGCCGCTTCACGATGACTTTTCTCGCTGCCATGCGCAGCGCACCGCGCGACAGGGTGACGGTCACGATCATCGGCAGCAGCTCGGGCGCGAGTCCCACCGCGAGGGCGACGGCGAACAGAAACGATTCGAGCCCGGGGCGGTGCCGCACCGTGTTGACCAGGATCACGAAAAGCACCAGGAGGATCGCGAGTCGCAGCACGAGCCACCCGAAGCTTCGCGTCCCGAGCTCGAAGGCCGTCGCCGGAGGGCGGGCCTCGAGGCTCTTCCCGATCTCGCCCAGCGCCGTGCCGGCGCCGGTCCGGCGCACGAGCAGGTGCGCCGTGCCGCTGACCATGGACGTGCCCATGAACAGGGCGCCCGAGCGGTCCTCCGCGACGTGCTTCTCGACCGGGTACGGCTCGCCGGTGAGCAGTGCTTCGTTGACGAAGCAGTCGCGCTCTTCCAACACCGCCCCGTCCGCGGGTACGAGGTCACCGGCCGACAACAGCACGACGTCGCCCGGGACCACGTCGCGGGCGGGAATCTCGACGCGCTTCCCGTCGCGCAGGACGCTCACCCGCGTCGCGACCGACTGGCGCAGCCGTTCGGCGGCGCGCCCCGCGCGATACTCCTGCACTGAGTCCAGCGTCACACTGAGCGCCACGACGATCGTGATGACGACCGCGCTCGCGGTGTCGCCCGAGATGGCGGCGATCACGCTCGCAGCGACGAGCAGCACGATGAGCGGGTTACGGAACCGCGAGCCCACGAGGCGCAGCAAGGTGCGCTCGGCTCGAACCCGCAGCACGTTCGGGCCGGAGCGTTCGAGGAGTCGCGCCGCTTCCGCGCTCGTGAGACCGGCCGGCGCCGGCGCCGACGCCTTCGTGGCGGCCATGGATAAGCGATCGCTCATGCCGCCTTCACTCCCGCCTCAAGCTCCCCCCCGCACCTTGACCTACGAAGACGCGGTTCCTTCTCAATCCGAGAGGTCTTATGCGACACGCTAATGCACAACCGGCACTCCAGAGCCACGAAACGCGGGCGCCACGCGCGCCTCGTGCGCTCACGGTACGCGACATCATGTCCACCGATGTCGTGGTGCTCGAGCCCGAGCTGTCGCTTCGCGATGCGATTACTCTCCTCGCCGACCGCCGCATCACGGGTGCTCCGGTGGCTTCCGCGGGCACGATCATGGGCACGCTCTCGGCGAATGATGTGCTGGCGTTCGAGGCCGATACTCCGGGCGTACCCCTCGAACGGTCCCAGCAGCCCGAAGACGACGGCAGCCTGGCGGAGACTGCCGAAACCGAGGAAGACGAGTGGGCGAAGGAAGTCGAGGCACCGAGCGCATATTTCGACGAGCCGTGGGAGGATGCGGGAGCCGGCGCCGAGGAGACGTTCCACGAGCTCAACGGTCCCGAGTGGGACATCCTCCAGGAGCACACCGTTGCGGAGGCCATGAGCCGGGGCGTGCGCTCGGTGTCACCGGGGACGAGCGTCGAGGAAGCCGCGGCGTACATGCTCAAGAAGCGGATTCACCGCGCCGTGGTGCTCGAATCGGGCGAGCTGGTGGGCATCATCACCGCAACGGACGTCATGCGGGCCGTGGCCAACCGGCGGGCTTGACCGCAGCAGCGCGCGCGTCCGCCATCTCGAACCGCAACCACCGCACGAGATCGCCTTGACTCACCATGCCCACCAGGACCGGGGCGCGACCGTGGGGTCGCTGCACCACCGGCAGACTGCGGAGGCGCGTCTCCACGATCAGGTCCGCCGCGACAGACGCGGCGTCACCGGGCTCCACCGCGATGACGCCCCGCCGCATCAAGGTCTCGGCCTTGACCTCGTCGAGCAGTACGGCATCGGGGGCGTGCAATCCGTCGGACGCTCGCAGTGCTCGCAGCACGTCCAGCTTGGTGACGATGCCGCGGAGGACGCCCACGTGATCGACCACAGGGAACGCGTTGAAGTCGTGACGCTCGAACAACTCCATCAGATCCCCCAGACTGGTGCCGGGCGTCACGCTGACCGGCTTGAGCGTCATCAACTCATGCACCTGCTTGACGGTCGTATTGGGTTCCATGAGAAGACGCCTCCTCAGTCGTGCAACAGATCAGGGAGCGCCGTCGTCGTGCGACGGCAGGGGCATCGTCCGCTTCACTCAGACGGGCGCTGTGGGCGCGAACTCGCCGAGCAGGCGCCGCACCTCGTCGTCTTCGGTTTGGCGGAAGTCCCTGTAGAAGGTGCCAACCGCGCCGAACAGCTCCGGCTCATACACGCAAACGACCTCGTCGACGTCATGTCGAAGTGCGGCGCATGCCGAGCGGGATCCCACCGGCACCGCTACGACGACCCGGGCGGGAGATCCGCTGCGCACCGACCGGACAGCAGCGCGCATCGTCGCTCCGGTGGCGAGTCCGTCGTCTACGAGAATCACGGTGCGGCCACGAACGACTGGCGGAGCGCGCTGCCCGCGGAACCGGGCCTCGCGCCGCCGGGCTTCGGCCCGCTCGGCGCGGGTCACGTCCTCGAGATAGGTGTCCGACACGCCGAGGCTGCGGATGAGCTCGTCATTCAGAAACCGGCCCCCGTTGGCAGTGACGGCGCCGATCGCCAATTCGGGCGAGATCGGCGACCCGAGCTTACGAGCTACGATCACGTCGAGCTCGCCCTCGAGACGGCGCGCGATCTCGGCCGCCACCGGGACGCCGCCGCGAGGAATGGCCAAGACCAATGGACTGGTACCGGCGAATCGGGCGAGGCGCTGTGCGAGCTGGGCCCCCGCATCCGTGCGGTCCGCAAACACCGGATCGCTCGAGGGGAACATCAAGTCTGTAAGCATAGCTCCTCCTATAAGCCTGTTGCGGGAAACGTGCAGTTCGATGTTTGAGAATGCGGTGAAGGCGTCGTGAGAACCTCTGGTTATGGTGTGAGCGTGATGTTGAACCGACTTTCGTTCCCGGCGTGTCTCGTGGCATTGATGCTCTGCGGCGCCGCCGGACCGTGGGCGAGCCGGGTCCTCGTAGCGCAAACGGTCGCGGAGCGTGTCCGCGAGCGGCTGCGGACCGTGCCCCACACGACCCGCGCCTCTCTCCTCACCCGCTTTTACGTGCGCCGCGATTATCGCCCGGCCTGGGTGACTGACACCGGACCCCTGCCGGCGTCCCGGGAGCTCGCGGCCGCGGTGGGCGCCGCGAGCACCGAAGGATTGGATGCCGGGGACTATCCGCTCGGCCCGATCCGGCGGCTGCTGGCGAGCAGCAGGGGAGCGGACGGTCTCGCCCGGCTGGAGCTGCTCTTAAGTGAGACGCTCCTCGCCTTCGGCTCGGATCTCGCCCGAGGCCGCATCGAGCCGACGACCATGGACACAGCCTGGACCGCGTCACCGCTCTCGCTCGATCTCGCGGCGGTCGCGACTCAGATCGATTCCGCGCCGCTCGGGCAAGTGCTCACCGCCCTCGCTCCGCCGGCGCCGGGTTACGCCAGGCTGCGCTTGGCGCTCGGGCATTATCGCGACATCGCCGCGCGGGGCGGCTGGCCGCACATTCCCGCGGGCCCGGAGCTCGCACCGGGGGACAGCGGTGCGCGCGTAGGCCTGCTCAAGAGCCGCCTGGCGCTCGAGTTGGGCGTCTCAGCGGACACCAGCCATCCGGACGTGTACGACGACGGCCTCGCCCGAACGGTGCGCTGGTTCCAAGCCACGCACGGACTCGAGGTGGACGCCAGGGTGGGACCGGCGACGCTCGTTGCACTCAATGTCCCGGTGGCGGATCGGATTCGTGCCATGGAGCTCAATCTCGAGCGGTGGCGGTGGCTCCCACGCGATCTGGGCGAGTCGTACGTGATGGTGAACAGCGCGGCGTTCTCAGCCGAGTTGGTCGACCGCGACCACGCCACCATGACGATGCGGGCCATCGTGGGTCGCTCCGACTGGCCTACTCCAATCGTCAGCTCGCGCATTGTGAAGCTCGTATTCAGCCCGGCCTGGGACATCCCAAAGTCGATCGCGCTCGCCGAGGTGCTGCCGCTCGCCCGGCGGGATCCGCACTACATCGGCCGAGAGCGCATCACGGTTTTCCGGGATTCGGACGGTGTCGCGCGCGAAATGGATCCGCTCACCGTCAATTGGGGGGCGATCACGGACTCCACGTTCTCGCTGCGGCTCACCCAGGCACCTGGGGGGCAGAATCCCCTTGGCGGGATAAAGTTCGTTCTTGGGAGTCGTTTCGGCGTCCGCATCCACGATACCCCCGCGCGGTCACGCTTCGGCGAGCGCGTCCGGACGTTCAGTCATGGCTGTATCCGCGTCGAGCGCCCAGCCGAGCTCGCAGCCGCCCTGCTCCAGGACTCACTTCGCTGGCCGCTCGATTCGGTGCGCGCCAAGATGAACGAGCCCGATGAGGAATCCGTCCCCCTGCCCCGGCCGATGCCGGTGCATCTGTCTTATCAAACCGTCTGGGTCGACCAGGATGGCGCCGTCGAATTCCGCAACGACGTGTATGGGTGGGACCGCCGGCTGTCGGCCGCCCTCGCGACGCGGGGGCGGGTCCGGATCTTGCGGCCGAGGTCACGTTCCTGACTATCTCACACTCGCCTCACGACGTTCTCAGGCGCCGCCGGCGAGTCTTGACGCGACCAACTCACCGAGGAGGCACCATGGCAGTCACAAACGAGACCACCAGCGCTGTCGAGCACCGGCTCGCCGAGATCGAGCGGAAGTTCGATGACCTAACCCATCACATCAAGGCCGTGGAGCGGCACACGGCGGAGCTGGACGATTTGCGCAGGGAGGTTGGCAAACTGAAGATCGAAGTCGAGGAGATGCGAGAGGAGTAGGAGAGCGCGATGCTCGGAACCCTGAGCGAGCGACAGGCCGGTCGATTGTTGCGCACAGAGGTCGTGGGGCGGATCGGGTGCTCGGCGGAAGGCCGGGTGTACGTCGTGCCGGTGACGTACGTCTATGACGGCACCGCGATCTACAGCCACACGAGTGAAGGCACGAAAATACGCATGATGCGCCAGAATCCCGAGGTGTGCTTCGAAGTCGACCACCAGGAGAACCTGGCCAACTGGCAGAGCGTGATCGCCTGGGGACATTTCGAGGAGCTGCACGGCACCGCCGCGGCGCATGCTATGGGACTTCTGATGGATCGCCTGCTTCCACTCGTCCCGAGCGAAACCGCGGCTCTGCCGCACGGTTTCCAGCCGTCCGATGTCCACCGGGCCGACGTGCTGGGTCGGCCCGTGGTCGTTTACCGGATCGTTGTGCGCGAAAAGACGGGTCGGTTCGAGAAGCGCTGACGGCTACACGACGGTCGTCGCACGACCCGTGATGAGGTGGCGCACCTTGTCCGCCGTGCTCGGGCTGAACGCGCGCAGCACCAGGTAACACAAGTACCCCCCGGCGGCGAGGGCCAGTACGCCCACCAGCACGCCGGCCAGCGTGGACACGAGACCGAAGACGACCTTCAACGCCAGCCACGTGACGACAACGAGAACCGTAAGTCCCAGGATGCGGCGAACCATCGGCGTCCTCCTTGTTCGAGACTCCCCAAGAGCATGACGGTGTGCGGCGGAAGCTGTGCTGAGACGCGGGTTAGGGCTTCTTCACGGCCACCCGCACGCCGTCGCTGATCCGATCGGTGGGATGGCGGATCACTACCTCTCCCTCCCGCATACCCGTCACGATCTCGGTCTCGAAGGGGTTGTGGTGCCCGATCGTGACGTCGCGCCGGCGCGCGCGTCCGCCCTCAACCACGAAGACGCTCCAGCCCTCCCCGTTCCGGAACAGCGCGCTCCCGGGAAGCTTGAGCACCTTCGCGCCATCCCACACGACGATCCGCACCTCCACCCGATACCGGTCACCGAGCGGGACTGTGCGGTCCGCGAAGTCCACGATCACGTTGACGCGCTGCTCCTCGACCCCCAGGGCCGAGACCTTCGTAAAGCCCGACGGCTCGACCACGCGGAGCCGGCCGCGCAGCGTTCCGCCGCCCCACCCCTCGATGAGGACAAGATCGCCGCTGCGCACCTGTACCGCGTCGCTCGACAGGAGATCCGCGACGATCTCGAGCCTCGCGGGATCGCCGATCTCGACGAGCGGCGCCCCCGCGGAGACCACGCGCTCGCTCGGCTCCAGGACCCGCAGCACCCGGCCGCGGAGCGGCGCGCGCAACAGTATCGCCGGTCCGCCCGGACGCAACACGGCGCGCGCCATTTCGACGTCGTGCGCGGCGGCCTGGGCACGGAAATCGGCCGACTCGAGCTCGCTCCCGCGAGTCGCCTCCTCGAGCTCGACGCGTTCGCGCTCTTCGGGAGCGATCAGGTTCTTGGCCGCGAGATCCTCGGCACGGCTGCGGGTGCGCACCGCCTGGTTGAGGGCCGCGCGTGCCTGTGCCACGGCCGCGGCCGCCGCGCGTTGCGCGTCTTCGGCTTGGCGCACCCGGGCCTCCGCTTCCTCGCGGGCACGAGCGTCGAGCGCTGCCGGGAACATGCGAGCCACGACGGTCGTCGCGGCCACAGTGTCTCCCTCTCGAAGGGTGATGCGCGCCACCCGGCCTGGGACCGGCGCGGCGACTACGTAGCGGTCACGCACCCTTGTTTGGCCCTCTTCGTCGACGGTCACCTGCAGCGGTCCGCGCGCGGCGCGAGCGGTCTCGATCGGCACCGGGCCGGACCGCAGGAGCACGATGACGCCCGCGACCGAGAGGACCGCCGCCGCGGCGAGTCCCACGCGCTTGGGGGAAAGCTTCATGGCCCCAGTTACTCCCGCGTTTTGAGCACGGCGACCAGGTCGAGTCGGTCGAGCCGGTGGCGGACGAGCAGCGCCGTGCCGAGGGCCGCGACGACGATCACCGCGACCGCGAACGCGTATGTCTGGGTGCTCACCACGAGGGGGATGCGAAACAGCTCCCATTGGTATAACCCGGCTAGGACGCCGCACAGCCGATAGCCCAGCACGAGCCCCGCCGCGATGCCCGCGATGGTGAGCACGGATTGTTCCCCAAGCAGCATCGCGGCGACCTCCCCGCGTGTAAACCCGAGCACCCGCAGGCTCGCGAGCTCGCGTGCCCGCTCCGAGAGCGCGATCCGCGCCGAATTGTAGACCATCGCGACCGCGAGGGCGCCCGCGAACCCGATCAAGATGGTGGTGATGATGCCGATGCTCTCCGCGAGTGTTGCCTCGAAGCTCGCGAGTGTCGCGTCCCGGCTCGAGACACCGGCGACCCCGGGGAGCCGTTTGAGTCGCTCGTACAGCGCCGGTGCCGCAAGCGGATCCACGCGCAGCAAGGCTCCCGACAGGGTGTTCCCCTCGGCCAGCAAGCGATTCAAAGCGTGCTGTTCCATGTAGGCGGACAGGCCAAGCAGCTCGTCAACAAGCCCGGCGACCGCGACCCGCCGCACGGGTCGCGCGCCTTCGAGCACTTCAACCGTCAGCGTATCACCCGGGGACACCTGGAGGATCTCGCCCAGTTTGGCGGTGAGCACGACCCCGTCGCCGGGAAGAGCAACTGGGACGAGTCGCCGCCCGATGAGCTGCCGCAGCTCCCCGGTCTCCTCGAGCCCGAGCAACGCCGTGCGGCGGCTGCGATGGCCCGCCCGCAGCCGGACCGACACCGTCCGGAACGGCTCCGCCCGCAGGACGCCCGGTAGTCGGGTCAGCTCGTACCGCACCGCGGGCGAGCGCGGCGCGTTGAATACGACCATCACGTTCTCCCGCTGGACATGGCGGAATTGCACGTCGGCGATGTAGCCGATCGAATCCACGAAGAAACGACCGACCAGGAGAATCGAGACCGCGAGGGCGATCCCGAGCGCCGAGAGCGCCGCCTTGACGGGCCGGCGCTCGAGGTTCCGCATCGCGATCCGCCCCGGAACGGCAAGCAGGCGATGCAGGCCAAGCCGCTCGAGGGGGCCAGGCCGGAACCGGGCCGGGGGCTCCGCCTGCATGGCCGCTGCGGGAGGAAGCGCGACGACCCGGCGCACCGCACTCGCGGCCCCCACGAGGACCGCCGCAAGCGTCACCAGCAGCGCGAGAGCCATCGCCATCCAGTCGAGCTGGAACACGAACACCGGAAACCGATAGAACGTCGCGTAGCGGTCGATCGTTTGCGCCGCGAACCAGAGTCCCACCGCCACGCCCACCGCGCAGCCGATCAACAGCGCGACAAGCGCGAACTTGAGGTAGTGCCACCCCACCGCCCAGTCACTGTAGCCAAACGCCTTCAGCACTCCGATCTGCTCTCGCTCGGTGCTCACCAGTCGCGCGAGCACCATGTTGAGCAGGAACGCGGCGATGCCGAGGAAGATCGCCGGAATCACGGTGCCGGATACGCGGTTCTGCGCGATTTCATCGGAGAGGAAGCGCGCAGACACCTGATCGCTCCGGCCGTACGCGCCGAGGCCCCCGTAGCGTTCGAGCAGACGGTCGACCCCCGCGATCACGTCCGGCTCGACTGCGCCCGGACGAAGCGTGAGCGAAACATCGTTGAACGCTCCTACCATGTTGAGGGCGGGCCCCAGCGCCTCGCGGCCCATCCACAGCACGCCGAAGTGCCTGTTGTCTGGAAACAGGCCGCCCGGCGCGATCTCGTACACGTATTCGGGGGACAGCGCCACGCCGACGACACCCAGGCGCTGCCAGCGGCCGTTGATCACCGCTCCGAGCGTCGCGCCGACACCGAGCCGGTTCGCCACCGCGAACGCGTCGCTCACGATCACCTCATTGGCGCGCCCCGGCTCGGGCCAGCGGCCGCTGCGCAGATGGAGATCGTTGAGTATCGGCTGGCGGCGCTCGGGCACGGAGACGAGCTGCCCGGTCGCGGGTTCTGCGAGCCCCGGGACGTCGAGCGTGACCTCAGTCACGATCCGGGTGTCCACGCGCTCCACCCCGGGGATGGCGAGAAGG